>JAZRQI010000300.1:0-18080 GCA_045649705.1 Acutalibacteraceae bacterium | reverse complement strand
AATGGAGAAAGAAAACAAAGAGGTTGTGTGTCAGAAATGGTGCGGACTTTTTGAGAGCGGAAAGGGTCTTGCAATCCTCAACAAAGGAACTCACGGCTACAGTGCAGACAAAAACGAAATTAACATTTCGCTTCTGAGAACAGCGGTTTACTCTGCACATCCCATCCGTGACAGAAAAATTGTTGACTCAGACCGTTTCCAGAATCACATTGATATGGGAGAAAGAGATTTCAGCTTCCGTCTCACTACTGACATTTCTCACCTTGATAAAGATGCAGAAAGCTATAACCAGCCTGTCTATGCTCTTTCGTTCTTCCCCTCAGGCGGTGGCGTAAAGAAGGACACTGCAGTCCTTGTCACAAACGATAACATTATTATGACAGGATATAAAAAGATTTCAGGCGGAGATGTTCGCGTGCATCTTTATAACTCAACAGACAAAGCTACTGAAACAGAACTGAAAATCAGCGAAAATACATTCAGAATTTCTTTCACACCTTTTGAAGTAAAATCTTTCAGAATAAACAAAGATAAAATCAAAGAGTGTGAACTGACGGAGTATTAAAAATGGAAAAATCTATTGATAAAATAAGGGAAGCCGAAAAAGCATCACATATTGAAGTGTATTCTTCTGCAAAATTGTTTGAAAGCGGAAGTTGGTTACAAAAGCCTGTGAAAACAGTCTTGGATATTTTACCTCTCTTTGAAAATTATAATGAATTAAACGTTCTTGATTTAGGGTGCGGTGTAGGCAGAAACTGTATTCCTATAGCACAGAAATTCTGCAACATTCCTTGCAAGATTGACTGTGTAGATATTCTCGATTTTGCAATTAAGGAACTGAAAAACAACAGCATTCAGTATGGTGTCGCAAATTCAATCAACGGTATCGTATCATCAATTGATGACTTCACAGTTGAAGAAAATCATTATGATTTCACCTTAGCCATTTCTGCACTTGAACACGTTGATTCAGAAAAAAACTTTAGAAATAAACTCAGAGAAATCGAAAAGGGAACAAAGAAAAAAGGCATTGTCTGTATGATAATAAACTCAGAGGTAACTGAGAAGAACAAAGAAACAGGAGAAATCCTTTTTCCGCAGTTTGAGGTAAATATCAAAACTGACGAACTTATTAACATACTAAAAGAAACATTTATCGGTTGGGAAATTTTAAAACAAACCGTAGTTGCACAGAGATATGATATTCCGCGTGAAAACTGCACTTCTGATTTATCAACCAATGTAGTTACAATAGTCGCAAGAAAAGGATAAAAAAATGACAAAAGAAACATACAGAAAACTTGAAAAATATATGCTTGAATGTATGAAAGATTCAGCACACGACAAGGAGCATATTTACAGAGTGTTATATACTGCCCTCGACATTGCCAAAAGTGAGGAAGATGTTGATTTCGATGTTCTGATTTCTGCTTGTCTGCTACACGATATTGCACGTCAGGAACAAAACGAGAATCCTGCACTTTGTCACGCTGAGATAGGTTCTGAAAAAGCATACAGGTTTTTAATTGAAAACAATTTCGATACTTGTTTTGCAGAAAAAGTTAAGCACTGTATAATAGCTCACCGTTTCAGGAAAAATAATATTCCTGAAAGTATAGAGGCAAAAATCTTGTTTGATGCTGACAAAATTGATGTAGCAGGTACGCTGGGAATTGCACGTACTCTTGTTTATCAGGGTGCAATGTGTGAACCCCTTTATTCACTCACATCTGACGGTCACGTATCAGACGGCTCTGATGATGAAACACCATCTTTCTTCCAGGAGTATAAATATAAACTCGAAAAAATTTATTCCAGATTCTACACAGAACGCGGAAAAGAAATTGCAGAAGAAAGAAGAAAAACTGCCGTTTCTTTTTACAACGACATGCTTAAAGAAATAAGTTCATCATACGATAAAGGTATTGATTTGTTAGGGCAAATAGTTAAATAAAATAAAACCCGTATCACCTGTTGGTGATACGGGTTCTGTTTTTGTTTGTTAACGTATCTTAAGACAACTTAGATAAGTTCGATGATGCACATTTCTGCTGCGTCACCGCGGCGAGGGCCTGTCTTGATAATACGGCAATATCCGCCGTTTACTTCCTTATATTTAGGAGCAACTTCATCAAACAATTTCTTAGCAACATCTTCTTTTGTAAGATATGCCAATACCTGACGTTTTGATGCAAGAGAACCGTCTTTTGCGACTGTAATCATTTTTTCAGCCATTGAACGAACCTCTTTTGCTCTTGTAACGGTGGTTTCAATTTTGCCGTTCTCGATAAGATATGTTACCATAGCTCTGAGCATAGCTTTGCGATGATCGCTTGTTCTGCCGAGTTTTCTGGTACCTGGCATTTAAAATCACTCCTTTATTCTTCTTCCGCGCGGAGCTCGAAACCAAGGGAGGACAACTTTGCAACAACCTCATCAAGAGATTTTCTGCCAAGGTTTCTAACCTTCATCATGTCATCCTCAGACTTGTTAATCAAGTCCTCAACAGTATTGATACCCGCTCTCTTCAAGCAGTTGAATGAGCGAACGGACAGGTCAAGTTCCTCAATGGTCATCTCTAAGATTTTCTCTTTACCGTTGTCATCTTTCTCGACCATAACCTCAGTATCGTATGCCTCATCTGAGAGGTCACCGAAGAGGTTGAGGTGCTCGTTGAGGATCTTGGCTGCGAGAGAAACGGCTTCCTTAGCGGTAATTGTGCCGTTTGTCCACACTTCAAGTGTCAACTTGTCGTAGTCAGTAATCTGACCAACACGTGTGTTCTCAACTGTATAGTTAACCTTGATTACGGGAGTATAAATTGAGTCAATTGCGATTACGCCGATTGCAGGCTGCATAATTTTCTTATTGCGTTCTGCTGAAACGTAGCCGCGTCCCTTGTCACAGGTCAACTCCATATACACATGAGCATTTTTATCCAATGATGCAATGTGATGTTCGGGGTTGATGATTTCTACTTCACTGTCAGTCTTGATGTCGCCTGCAGTGATTTCGCCTTCACCGTCTGCCTCGATATACATTACTTTGGGACCGTCACCGTGGAATTTGAGGATTACTTCCTTCAAATTAAGAACGATTTCTGTTACGTCTTCTTTAACGCCCTCAATTGTCGAGAACTCATGGAGAACGTTATCGATTTTTACGGATGTGATTGCATAACCCGGAAGAGATGAGAGAAGAACTCTTCTCATGGAGTTACCAAGTGTAAGTCCATAACCTCTTTCAAGGGGTTCAAGAACAAACTTACCGTAAGTTCCATCGGCCTCATGTGCGAGTGTTTCTATTTTCGGTTTCTCTATTCCAATCATGTGAAAACCTCCTTCGTTAATGATAGGTTACTCTTTAGCTTATGCGGCTGAGTTTCTTTCCCATACCGCCAAACCCCATATCCGTACGGAGCGCGGATTATTTAGAGTAGAACTCAACGATAAGATGTTCTTCAACGGGAGCACCGATCTGATCACGCTCGGGAAGAGCAGCGATTTTTGCTGTTGCAGCATCTTTGTTAAGATCGAGCCACTGGGGAACGGGACGAGATGCGTTTGCTTCAAGTACTGCCTTGAATTTTTCGCTGTCCTTACTCTTACTCTTAATAGAAACCGTATCTCCTACTTTGAGAAGATATGACGGAATATCAACTTTCTTTGAGTTTACTTCATAGTGTCCATGAATTACAAGCTGTCTAGCTTCTGCTCTTGAGTTTGCCCAGCCGAGAAGATAAACTACGTTATCAAGTCTGCTTTCACAAATTCTGAGAAGGTTTTCACCTGTAACACCCTGACGCTTTTCAGCCATCAGGAAATATTTATGGAACTGAACTTCATTTACGCCGTAGTAACGTCTTGCCTGCTGTTTAGCACGAAGCTGAAGACCGTATTCAGAAATCTTCTTACGGCTCTGGCCATGCTGACCGGGAGCATATGAACGACGTTCGAAAGCACATCTCTCTGTATAGCATCTTTCGCCTTTGAGGAAGAGCTTTTTGCCTTCACGGCGGCACAATTTACATACCGGACCGGTATATCTTGCCATAATATTACACCTCCAAAAATTAGGTTATACGCGTCTTCTCTTGGGAGGACGGCAGCCGTTATGGGGAATGGGAGTTACGTCCTTGATCATTGTAACATCAAGGCCTGCTGTCTGCAATGCTCTGATTGCAGCTTCACGTCCCTGACCGGGGCCTTTAACGTAAACCTCAACTGTTTTCATACCGTGGTCAATAGCAACTTTTGCTGCTGTTTCTGCTGCTGTCTGTGCTGCGAAGGGAGTTGATTTTCTTGAGCCTCTGAAGCCCATTTCACCTGCGCTTGCCCATGACACAGCATTACCCTGTGTATCGGTAATTGTTACGATAGTGTTGTTGAAGGTGGATTGAATGTGCGCTGCTCCACGCTCAATGTTTTTACGCTCACGGCGACGGCGTGTTGCACCGGCTTTTTTAACTACTTTTGCCATTACTTATTCCTCCTTCAATTATTTCTTCTTGTTAGCTATTGTCTTCTTCGGACCCTTACGTGTACGTGCGTTTGTCTTTGAACGCTGTCCTCTTACGGGAAGACCCTTACGATGACGTACGCCACGATAGCAACCGATTTCGATAAGCCTTTTGATGTCAAATGCTGTTTCTCTTCTGAGGTCACCTTCAACTTTTACGTTGTGGTCGATATACTCACGAAGTTTAGAAACGTCTTCTTCAGTCAAATCCTTAACTCTTGTGTCAGGATTGATACCTGTTGCTGCTATAATGTCACATGCAGTTTTGCGACCAATACCGTAGATGTATGTGAGAGCGATTTCAACTCTTTTTTCTCTCGGTAAGTCAACACCTGAAATACGTGCCATTTGTCAGTTGCACCTCCATTAAGTGGTTTGCGTCGGATTAACCCTGACGCTGCTTGTGCTTGGGATTTTCACAGATAACCATGATTTTGCCCTTGCGTTTAATAATCTTGCACTTCTCGCAAATTTTCTTTACAGAAGGTCTGACTTTCATAATTGAATACCTCCTAAAATACTTGCATCGTATAGTATTTTACTATACTGTTTTCTTATTTTGATCGCCATGTAATACGGCCTCTTGTCAGGTCGTAGGGCGACATTTCTACTGTCACTTTATCTCCGGGAAGAATACGAATATAGTTCATTCTGAGTTTTCCCGAAATGTGAGCTAAGATCTTAACTCCGTTTTCCAATTCAACACTGAATGTTGCGTTGGGAAGAGCTTCGATAACGGTTCCTTCAACCTCTATCATATCCTGTTTGGACATCAACAAAACCTCCTGATGATTTGTCTGCCTCAGCTTCTATTCGTCTGAGTGCTTTCTTTAACCTTCCATTGGCTGCCATTTCTTCGGGTGAAAGCACATAAGAAGTTTTTTCAATGTGCTTTGGGTTTTTACGCTTGGGTTTTTCAACCCTGCGTTCTTTCCCGTCGCAGATGAGAACATAGTTTCCATCTGACCCGACAACCGCAAAAATATTGTTCGAATCGTGTCCGGCTTTCGACCTGACTACTCTGCCTGCTTCAAATTCCACAGTGCGCCTCCTTCTCAAAGCTCGGTAAGAATTACCGGTCCGTTTGAAGTAATTGCAATTGTGTGTTCAAAGTGAGCTGAAAGTTTTCCGTCAGCCGTTTTTACCGTCCAGCCGTCTGACATTGTTTTTACGCCCGGTACACCCTGATTTATCATGGGTTCAATGGCAATTGTCATGCCCGGCAACAGTCGCACACCTCTTCCCGGTGTGCCATAATTCGGTACGCTGGGGTCTTCGTGGACTTTTCTTCCGATACCGTGTCCCGTAAAGGACCTTACAACACCGTATCCGTGTTTTTCACAGTAACTTTGAATTGCCCAACCGATATCACCGAGTCTGCCGCCTGCGAGCGCCTTATTGATGCCTTCGTAAAGACTCTCTTTTGTGACGTCGCACAGCCGCTGCGCTTCAGGACTTATTTTGCCTGCTGCGAAAGTGGCGGCGTTATCTCCGTTATATCCTTCGAGCTCAGCGCCAAGGTCAATACTGACGATGTCGCCTTCTTTGGTTACGCGGTTTTTGCTCGGAATTCCGTGGATAACCTCATCGTTTATGGAAATGCATGCGGTAGCAGGAAAATCATACAAATGAAGGAAACTGGGTTTAGCACCATGCTTCTTTATATATTCGTATGCGATCCTATCAATTTCAGCGGTAGTGACTCCCGGCTGAACTGCCTCTCCTGCTGCCTTTAATGCTCCTGCCGAAATCCTGCAAGCTTCACGCATAAGTGTAAGCTCACGATTGGTCTTGAGCACTATCATGCTTAATCCTCCAAAGCTTTAAGGGTAAGAGCGGTTGTATCTTTAACCTCTTCCTGACCCTCTACTACGCAAAGAATACCTTTGTTGCCATAGTAGTTTTTGAGCGGTTCTGTCTGCTCATGGTAAACATTGAGTCTGTCAAGAACCGTATCCGGATGGTCATCCTTTCTCTGAACAAGCTCGCCACCGCAAAGATTGCAGATACCGTCTTTTGCAGGTTTCTTGTACTCCAAATGATATGAAGCACCGCAGTCCTTACAAACGCGTCTGCCTGACATTCTCTGAACAATTTTCTCATCGGGAACTTCGATATCAATAACTTTGTCAATAACAATGCCCATGCTATCGAGAGCCTCTGCCTGAGGAATTGTACGGGGGAAACCGTCAAGGATGAATCCGTTATTACAGTCATCGTGTGCCAGTCTGTCCTTGATGATGCCGATTACGACTTCATCAGGAACGAGCTGACCTGCATCGATAAATGATTTAGCTTTAAGTCCCATTTCCGTGCCGTTCTTGAGAGCTTCACGGATAATGTTACCGGTTGAGATTGCAGGTATTGAGAGCTTATCGCAGATAACCTCTGCCTGTGTTCCCTTACCTGCACCCGGTGCGCCGAGAAGAATAAGTTTCATAACTTTACTCTCCTTTCCTCTTAATCAAGGAAGCCCTTGTAGTGACGCATCATCATCTGGCTTTCGAGCTGTTTAACAGTTTCGAGAGCAACACCAACAAGGATGATGATTGATGTACCACCCATTGAAATGTTCATACCAGCAGGAAGAATTTCTTTAAGAATTTCAAGGCTGCAAATCTGTGAGTAGAGAATCGGGAAGATTGCAACTACGCTGATAAGCAATGCACCGAGAAGTGTGATTCTTGAAAGAATCTTTCCGATGTAGTCTGAAGTGGGCTTGCCGGGACGAAGACCGGGAACTGCACCACTGTTCTTTCTGATGTTGTTTGCCATCTCAACAGGGTTGTACTGAATTGTTGCATAGAAATATGCAAAGAAGATGATCAGTACGAAGTACATAATACCGTAAGCCCAGTGTGTTGATGTGAAAACTTCAAAGAATTTTTTCCAACCGTCTGAGGGGTTAGTAACAAACAACTGAATAGTGGGGGGAAGTGAGAGAATTGATGAAGCAAAGATGATGGGCATAACACCTGACATATTAACCTTAATCGGAATATGTGTGCTCTGACCGCCATACATTTTACGACCTACAACTCTCTTTGCATACTGAACGGGGATACGTCTTTCTGCATTGTCCATCCATACGATATAAGCAATCATAAGAAGCATTATAATCATAACGATAGGACCGAGAACATAGTAAGCACCACCATACTGGAAGTAACCGTAATCGGGGCTGAAGATGTTCATTACCATTGTGGGAATACGAGAAACGATACCAGCGAAAAGAATCATTGAAATACCGTTACCGATACCCTGTTCATTGATCTGTTCACCGAGCCACATGATAAGTGCAGCACCTGCTGTGAAACAGAGAATGATTGTTACAGCCTGAAGAACTGCCCAGAAACCTGTGAAATCAGCACCGTTAGCTGCTGTTGAAAGATAGTCACCGTTTCTGAGGAAGAAGTAGTAAGCTGTACTCTGCATAATTGCAAGAGCAACTGTTACGTAACGAGTGATTGTGGCAATTTTCTTTCTGCCTTCCTCGCCTTCTTTTGAAAGTCTTTCAAGTGCGGGAATTGCAACTGTTAAAAGCTGCATAATAATTGAACTGTTGATGTACGGAGTGATTGACATCGCAAAGATTGTACCATATGTGAATGCCTCACCCGTCATAATGTTGAGGTACTGAATGAATGTACCTGCATATACGCTTGAGTCAAGTCCGTCCGCAAGATTAACAAAGGGAACGGGGATGACTGAACCAATTCTGAAAATCAAAATAATGAAAGCAGTGAAGAGGATCTTTTTGCGAAGCTCGGGAATTTTCCAAGCATTTACAAAGGTCTTGATCATGGTTATACCACCTCTGCCTTTCCGCCTGCTGCTTCAATTTTTGATTTTGCTGTTTCAGAATAAGCGTTTACCTGAACAGTAAGTTTCTTAGAAATTTCGCCATTACCAAGAACTTTAACACCGTCAAGAGTTTTCTTTACAAGGCCGCTTGCTACAAGAGCCTCGATTGTTACTGTATCGCCATCGTTGAATACCTTATCAAGGCTTGCAATGTTAACAGTTGCAAATTCCTTACGGAAAATGTTGTTGAAGCCTCTCTTGGGAATTCTTCTCTGCAAAGGCATCTGACCGCCTTCAAAGCCGATCTGCATACCTCTGCCGGCACGTGCCTTCTGACCTTTATGTCCCTTACCAGCTGTTTTACCCTGGCCTGAAGCGGGACCTCTACCGATACGTTTACGTTCTTTTGTTGAACCGGGTACCGGAGAAAGTTCGTGCAGTTTCATTTGTCGCACCTCCTTGCTTACGCTTCGGTTACCTCGATGAGGTGGTTAATTTTGTTGATTTTGCCTTGTGTCTGCGGATTGCTGGGCTGAACCGCAACATCTCCGATTTTGCGAAGACCAAGTGAATGAGCGGTGGCTATCTGGTCTTTCTTGCTTCCGATTAAACTTCTTACGAGTTTTACCTGAACGTTTGCCATTTAATCCACCCTCCTTAACCTAAAATTTCTTTTGTTGATTTTCCACGGATCGCTGCAACTTCTTCTGCGTTGCGAAGCTTGGAAAGACCGTCAATTGTTGCTCTAACAACATTGCACGGATTGTTTGAACGAAGAGCCTTTGAACGGATATCCTTGATACCTACTGTTTCAACAACAGCACGAACAGGACCGCCGGCGATAACACCGGTACCGGGTGCAGCGGGTTTCATAAGAACTACGCCTGCGCCGAATTTACCGATAACTTCGTGAGGAATTGTTGTTCCCTTAAGAGAAACTTTAATAAGATTCTTTTTGGCATCTTCGATACCTTTACGGATAGCATCCGGTACTTCACCGGATTTACCGAGACCGAAGCCTACGGTACCGTTACCATCACCAACAACTACAAGAGCTGCGAACTTGAAGATTCGACCACCCTTAACAGTTTTAGAAACACGGTTGATAGTAACAACTCTTTCCTGAAGCTCGTTTGCCTGTGTTTCAATATTAGCCAAAGTTATTCCTCCTTCATTAGAACTTGAGGCCGCCTTCACGGGCGCCTTCGGCCAGTTCTTGTACACGGCCGTGATAGATATAACCGCCACGATCAAATACTACATCTGTAATATCTTTTTCGATGGCTCTCTTTGCGAGCATTTCGCCAACCTTGCGAGCTGCGGATTTATTTCCGCCGTATTCTTCAAAATCTTTCTCAACAGATGATGCGCTAACAAGTGTTACACCGTTTACGTCATCGATTAACTGAGCGTAGATATTCTGAAGGGAGCGGAATACATTAAGGCGAGGACGCTCTGCAGTTCCGTTGATTTTACCACGGACTCTCTTATGGCGCTGACTTCTTGCCTTATTGCTGTCAGGTCTGTTAACCATAATTTTTCACTCCTTGATATTAGATTATTTACCGCCCTTAGCAGCCTTACCTTCTTTGCGGCGGATGAATTCGTCAACATACTTGATGCCCTTGCCTTTATAGGGTTCGGGAGGACGTACTTCACGAACTTCTGCTGCAAACTGGCCGACTTTCTGTTTGTCAGATCCTGAAATGATAATTTTGTTAGGACCGGGAACTTCGATTTTGATGTCGTCGTTCTCTTTGAAAGTAACGGGATGAGAGAAACCTACTGTAAGAACGAGTTCGTTGCCGTTCTTTGCAGCACGGTAACCAACACCGTTAACTTCAAGCTCTTTTGTATAGCCTTTGCTTACACCTTCAACCATGTTAGCGATAAGTGTACGTGTAAGACCATGAAGAGACTTGTTAAGGTTTTCATCGTTGGGACGAGTTACTGTGATAACAGCACCGTCTTTTTCAACTGTGATATTCTTGTGCACTGTTCTGGTGAGCTCACCTTTGGGGCCCTTTACGGTTACAGTGCTGCCGTCGATTGTTACATCAACACCTGCCGGAATATCAATCGGCATCTTGCCTATACGTGACATTCTAACAGCACCTCCTTACCAGATGAATGCAAGAACTTCACCGCCGACATTTGCCTTGCGTGCGTCCTTGTCTGTCATAATACCCTGTGATGTTGAAACGATTGCGATGCCGAGGCCTTTCATAACCTTGGGCATATCTTCGCAACTTGAGTAAATACGCAGACCGGGTTTTGATACTCTGCGTAAACCGGTAATGACCTGACTTTTGTTCGGGCCGTATTTAAGGATGATTTCCATCATACCCTGTTTACCGTCTTCTTCAACTGAAAAACTTTTGATATAACCCTCATCAACAAGAATCTGAGCAATTGCCTTTTTCATGTTGGATGCGGGAACTTTCACCGAGTCATGCTTCGCTGAGTTAGCGTTTCGGATTCTAGTAAGCATATCGGCGATAGAATCAGTAATTTGCATACCGTCAACCTCCTTTTAACAATTGCTCTTACCAGCTAGCCTTCTTAACTCCAGGAATTTTGCCCTCATGAGCAAGTTCTCTGAAGCAGATACGGCATACTCCGTACTTGCGAAGGTAGGCATGTGGTCTACCGCAGATTTTACATCTGTTGTACTGTCTTGTTGAGAATTTAGCAGCTCTCTGCTGTTTCTCTTTCATTGCTTTTTTGGCCACAGTTATTCCTCCTTACTTTGTGAACGGAGCGCCCATAAGTGTAAGCAATTCACGGGCTTCTTCGTCTGTATTTGCGGTTGTAACAAAGCAAATGTCCATACCGCGAACTTTGTCAATTTTATCGTAATCGATTTCAGGGAAAATAAGCTGTTCTTTGATACCCATTGAGTAGTTACCACGGCCATCGAAAGAATCAGGATTGATACCTCTGAAGTCTCTTACTCTGGGGAGAGCGAGATTGAAGAATCTATCAAGGAATTCATACATTCTGTCTCCGCGAAGTGTTACTTTAACACCGATTGTCATACCCTCACGAAGTTTGAAGTTAGCAACTGATTTCTTTGCTTTACAACGGATGGGTGTCTGACCTGTGATCTGCTTGATATCTGATACGATAGCGTCGATAACCTTGGGGTTTTCTCTTGCTTCGCCGCAACCAACGTTGATTACGATTTTATCAAGCTTCGGGATTTGCATAACACTTTTGTACTCGAATTTTTTCATCATTGCGGGTGCAACGTCGTTTTTATAAAACTCTTTTAATCTTGCTGCCATGTCATGTTTCCTCCCTCTTATTTAATTTCTGCCAAGCAGTCTTTCTTTTTGCAAACACGAACTTTTTCGCCTTTTGCATTGATTTTGCTGCCTGTTCTTGTAGCCTGACCACATTTGGGGCATACAAGCTGAACTTTGTCAGCATAGAGAGCACTTTCAGCCTTGATAAGACCGCCCTGTTCGCCAGCCTTACGGGGTTTAACGTGCTTTGTTACGATATTGATGCCTTCAACGATAACTTTGCCCTCTTTGGGAGATACCTCAAGCACCTTACCTCTTTTGCCGCGATATTTGCCGTTGATAACAACTACTTCATCGCCTGTTTTAACGTGAACTTTATTATTCATGTTGTACTCCTCCCTATTAAAGCACTTCGGGAGCAAGTGAGAGAATCTTTGTGAAATCCTTTTCACGGAGTTCTCTTGCTACCGGTCCAAAGATACGTGTGCCTTTGGGATTTTTGTCTTCTCTGATAATAACAGCTGCGTTTTCATCGAAACGGATGTATGTTCCGTCTTCACGACGAACGCCGCTTGCGGTACGAACTACTACCGCTTTTACAACTTCGCCTTTTTTAACGACACCGCCGGGAGCTGCTTTCTTAACTGAAGCAACTACGACGTCACCGATATTGGCATACCTCCTGCCTGAACCGCCGAGTACGCGAATGCACATAAGCTCTTTCGCACCGGTGTTGTCGGCAACCTTGAGGTAACTCTGTTGCTGTATCACAGTGTTTGCCTCCTTCTTATCCTGCTAAATTATTTAGCTTTCTCGATTATTTCGACAACACGCCATCTCTTATCTTTTGACATCGGACGTGTTTCCATTACAAGTACACGGTCGCCTATACCACATTCGTTTTTCTCATCATGTGCTTTAAGCTTAACTGTGCGATTGATGATTTTCTTGTAAAGCGGATGCCTTACTTTGTCCTTGACGGTTACGACAACTGTCTTTTCCATCTTATCGCTGGTAACAATACCAACCTGAGTTTTTCTGAGGTTTCTTTCGCTCACTGCAACTGACCTCCCTTTCCTTATGCATTATTGCCGTGAAGTTCGTTATCGCGCTGAACTGTTTTGATTCTTGCGATGTCCTTCTTAACGGCACTGATGCGCATGGGGTTATCGAGCTGGTTGATGGCCTGCTGGAAGCGCAGTTTGAACAGTTCATCTTTCAGTTCAAGAAGCTTAGCATCCAGCTCTTTAGCAGAGAGTTTTCTGATTTCACTGGCTTTCATTATTGCTCACCACCCTGTTCTTCCTTAGTTACAAACTTACATTTAATGGGAAGCTTGTTAGCTGCAAGACGCATAGCCTCACGAGCAACTTCCTCATTAACACCGGCAATTTCAAACATAATTCTGCCGGGTTTTACGACTGCTACCCAATATTCAGGAGAACCTTTACCTGAACCCATTCGAGTTTCAGCAGGTTTTTCTGTGATAGGCTTGTCGGGGAAAATTTTAATCCAAACCTGACCGCCACGTTTGATGTAACGTGTCATTGCGATACGGGCTGCTTCAATCTGATTTGAAGTAATCCATGCGGGTTCGAGAGCCTGAAGACCGAAATCGCCATGAGATACTTTGTTACCACGAAGTGCTTTACCTGTAAGACGGCCTCTGTGCACTCTACGATGTTTAACACGCTTAGGCAATAACATTATTTAGCTCCTCCTTCCCTGCGAGGTCTGCGGCGTTCACGACGATTTGTGTCTTTGCTTTCGTGAAGAACCTCACCTCTGTAAAGCCAAACCTTTACACCGATACGACCGTAAGTTGTTTTTGCTTCCGCAAAACCGTAGTCGATGTCAGCTCTGAGAGTCTGGAGAGGGATTGTACCCTCTTTGTAAGTTTCTGAACGAGCGATTTCTGCACCGCCAAGACGTCCTGAAACCTGAGTTTTGATACCTTTTGCACCGAGTTTCATTGCACGGCCGATTGCCTGTTTGAGAGCACGGCGGAAAGAAATTCTTCTTTCGAGCTGAGCTGCAATGTTTTCAGCAACAAGCTGAGCATTGAGATCGGGCTGTTTAACTTCGATGATGTTGATTGAAACATCTTTATCAGTAGCAAGTTTTTTCTTGCATACTTCTTTAAGTTTTTCGATTTCTGCGCCGCCACGGCCGATTACAAGACCGGGTTTTGCACAGCTGATATTGATGCGTACGCGTTTTGCGTCACGTTCAATTTCAACTTTGGGAACACCTGCGGGAGCAAGTGTTTCGAGAAGATACTCACGAAGTTCGTAGTCAGATACGAGAGTATCACCGAAATCCTTATGGTTTGCGTACCAACGAGAATCCCAATCTTTGATTACACCGATTCTTAAACCGGTGGGATGAATTTTCTGGCCCATAGTTTTACCTCCTCCTCGCTTATTCTTTTTCCTTGAGTGTCAGAGTGATGTGCGAGGTTTTCTTGTTTATTCTGAATGCACGACCCTGAGCTCTAGGTCTTATACGCTTGAGGATGGGACCCTGACAAACGTAGCATTCTGCTACATAAAGTCTGGATACATCCATATTGTTGTTGTTTTCCGCATTGGCCATAGCTGATTTGAGTAATTTCATCAGCGGTTCACACGCAGCCTTGGGCGTGTGTTTGAGAATTGCCATTGCTTTGTCTGCCGGCTGATTGCGGATAAGGTCTAAAACGATCTGCACTTTACGGGGTGCAATACGTACATAGGTTGCTTTCGCAGTAGCTTGCATGATTTACACACTCCTTTCGACTGATTATTTCTTAGTTGTTTTTGAACCTGCATGACCTCTGAAGGTTCTTGTGGGAGCGAACTCACCTAACTTATGTCCTACCATATCTTCTGTTACATATACGGGAACGTGTTTACGTCCGTCATGAACTGCGAATGTGTGGCCGACAAAGTCAGGGAAAATTGTTGAGCTACGGCTCCAAGTTTTGAGGACGATTTTTTCGCCCTTCTTATTCATTTCCTCAACTCTCTCGAGCAGTTTCGGTTGCACGAAAGGTCCTTTTTTAACGCTTCTACCCATTATTGATAGCTCCTTTCATCAACTTACTTGCCGTTACGACGTCTTACGATAAGCTTATCGGACTGCTTTTTCTTAGCACGAGTCTTGTAACCAAGAGCAGGTTTGCCCCAAGGTGTGCAAGGACCGGGACGACCGATGGGAGACTTACCTTCACCACCACCGTGGGGATGGTCGTTGGGGTTCATAACAGAACCGCGAACTGTGGGTCTCCAACCCATGTGACGTTTACGACCTGCTTTACCGATCTTAACGTTTTCATGGTCTGTGTTGCCTACCTGACCGATTGTTGCCATACATTTTGCAGGAACGTTACGAAGTTCACCTGAGGGAAGTCTGAGAAGTGCGTAAGCACCTTCTTTAGCCATCAACTGAGCTGCGTTACCTGCTGCTCTTGCAAGCTGACCGCCACGACCGGGGTTAAGCTCTACATTGTGCACGAATGTACCTGTCGGGATGTTCTCAAGGGGAAGGGCATTACCGGGCTTGATATCAGCGTTGGGGCCTGCCATGATTGCATAACCAACCTTGAGTCCGTCGGGTGCAAGGATATATCTTTTATCGCCATCTTCGAATTCGATGAGTGCGATGTGAGCAGATCTGTTGGGATCGTACTCGATTGTTTTAACTGTACCTTTTACATCGAAGTTATCTCTCTTGAAGTCGATAACACGGTATTTTCTACGGTTACCGCAACCACGATGACGAACAGTTATTCTTCCGTAGCTGTTACGACCTGATTTATTCTTGAGGGGTTCAAGAAGACTTCTTTCAGGAGCGACTTTTGACAACCCGGAATAATCTGTAACCGACATATTACGTCTTGCGTTTGTGGTCGGTTTGTAAACCTTAATTGACATTTTGTTCACTCTCCTACTAGCGGCTTCGCGGAGGATGTCGACCTCCATACTTTACCGCCGGGTTTTAAGAAATTTTGAATTTAGTTAATTACATCATTCCATCGAAGAAATCGATTGTTTTTGAATCTTCAGTAAGTGTAACGATAGCTTTCTTCCAAGAAGCTGTGTAGCCCTGATGCATACCCTGTCTTCTGAGGTGACCTCTAACGTTCATTGTGTTTACTTTAGAAACTTTAACGCCGAAAAGTGTTTCAACTGCTTTTGCAATTTCAATCTTGTTAGCGTCTTTAGCAACCTTGAATGTGTATTTCTTTTCTGAAACACCCATCATGCTTTCTTCTGTGATAATCGGACGGAGGATGATGTCCTGTGCTAATTTACTCATGCATATACCTCCTCGATTTTTGCAACTGAATCCTTGAGGATTACGATTGTGTCGCAGTTAAGAATGTCGTAAACGTTGAGTGTGTTAACAAGAGTTGTTTTAACACCTGCGATGTTACGAGCACTTCTGTAAATAACATCGTTCTTTTCGGGAAGAACAACGAGAACTTTCTTGCCTGTTTCAAGGTTTGAAAGAACCTTAGCAACTTCTTTAGTCTTGATTTCGTTGAGTTCAAGACTATCGAGAACTACGATTTCTTCAGCTGCTGCTTTTGAAGAAAGAGCTGACTTCATAGCGAGTCTTCTTACTTTCTTGTTGATATCGAAGCCATATTCTCTGGGCTTGGGACCGTGAGCAATACCGCCGTGGTACCACTGAGGTGATCTTGTTGAGCCCTGTCTTGCGCGGCCTGTACCTTTCTGTCTCCAGGGTTTTTTGCCGCCGCCGCTGACTTCTGAACGCGTGAGGGTTGACTGTGTGCCCTGACGCTGGTTAGCCAAATAATTGACTACTACAAGGTGCATTGCGGAAACGTTGGGTTCAATACCGAAGATGCCGTCTGCAAGAGCGATATCTGAAACCTTCTTTCCGTTCATATCAAATACTGATACGTTAGGCATTGTTTATTCCCTCCTTACGCTTTCTTTACGCTGTTTTTAATAACAACGATGCCGCCTTTGGGGCCCGGAATCGCGCCCTTAATAGCGATGAGATTGTTCTCTGCGTCAACCTTGACAACTTCGAGATTCTGGATTGTTACACGCTCATGACCGAGGTGACCTGCAAGTTTCTTTCCCTTGTAAACTCTTGAGGGATCTGAACAAGCACCGAGTGAACCTGCATGTCTTGCAACAGGACCTGTACCGTGTGATTCCTTGAGTCTTGAGAAGTTCCATCTCTTGATGGCACCTGCTGTACCTTTACCTTTGCTTGTGCCGACTACATCTACGATGTCGCCTGCTGCGAACGTGTCAGCTTTAAGGATGTCGCCTACGTTGTAAGAAGCGATGTCATCGAATTTGAATTCTCTGAGTACCTTCTTGGGAGCAACGTCTGCTTTCTTAAAGCGAGCTGCCTGAGGTTTGTTTACACGCTGCGGTTTTACGTCGCCATAGCCGATCTGTGCAGCTGCATAGCCGTCTGTTTCGACTGTTTTGATCTGGACGACGGGGCAAGGACCTGCTTCAACAACTGTTACGGGAACTACGTTACCCTTGTCGTCGAAAATCTGGGTCATGCCGATTTTTTTGCCGATAAGACCTTTTTTCATTTTCTTTCCTCCTATTTTAGGTTATTGGTTGAGGCTCTCCCCCAACGTGACCTTCCGGTGTAGTTTCGGCCTGAGATTAAAGCTTAATCTCAATTTCTACGCCGGCAGGAAGCTCAAGACCTGTCAGAGCTTCAACAGTTTTGTTTGAAGGTCTGATGATGTCGATAAGCCTTTTGTGAGTTCTCTGCTCAAACTGCTCACGGCTGTCCTTGTATTTGTGCACAGCACGGAGAATTGTTACGACTTCTTTTTCTGTCGGGAGCGGAACGGGACCTGAAACCTGTGCATTTGTACGCTTTGCAGTTTCAACGATCTTTTCTGCTGCTTTGTCGACAAGGTTGTGATCGTAACCTTTGAGTCTGATTCTGATTTTTCCCTTAACTGCCATTTTGATTGCCTCCTTAAAAATTTGGCGGGCATTGGCTTTTAAAAGCAATACTGTTCCGGGTGTTTCAACCTTTCACATTTTAAAAACCGAAACATACAATATGTTCCGGGATTGCATAAAAGCCCCTCGTTGCAGACCTGTCCCTATAGGCGCAGGGAACGCCCATAGCCGGCTGCTGAGATATTCTTTCGCCCGGTTTGAAATCGGACATACTCCGCGGAAATTTCCCGTTTCTGGAACGGCCACCTCCCGCATCATCGCATATCAAGTTCGTGTTACTGAGCATACTTTTCCTCACACACTTTGCGTACAAAAGTGCATCAGGGCATAGTTTACCCAGGTCACGTACTCGTATATACTACCACATTCTTTCTCAAAATGCAAGTGTTTTTCGCAAATTTCTTTAACTTTTTTTGCCCAAAAATGGCTATTCTATTAGGGTTTCGGCGTTTTTACTACATATTGTACAAACCAACCTCTCTCAGTTGATTATTTTGTGCAATATAACATAAAATAACCAATATTTTCTACATAACAAACAATCTGAAAG
>JAZRQI010000299.1:0-1615 GCA_045649705.1 Acutalibacteraceae bacterium | reverse complement strand
TTGGAGAGAAAAAAGCCTCTTTTGTATAAAATTCATAAAAAAACTCCTGAATTTTTTTGCAAAAACACTTGATATTTTTGAAAGTGTCTGCTATAATATTGCAGTACAACGCTTTAAAGGTTTAAAGCGAACAAGTGCTCGGCGTTTTTGCAGAAAATCTTTTCTTTATTTTCTTCTGAAATGTCAAGGTTTTTAAGGGTTTCTACGAAACTTTTCTGGTCACCCCAGGGTGAGTCACTTGCGAAGAGGATTTTGTCGAATCCGTGCTTTTCAAACATACGGATAACAAGCTCAGAGGGAATTTTGTTGAGTACATAGCTTGTGTCAAGCCACACATTCTTTCCACAGAGTTTTTCAAAGCTTTCTTCTGCACCGCGATGACCGCCAAGGTGGGCAAGAATAATTTTATTGTCTTTCCCTGCAACGGTTTTTTCGAGCATATCAATTGCTCTGTCAGGTGTGCAGTGAATGTTATCAGGGGAAAGAACATCGTATCCTGCGTGAATGAGAGTAATTAAACCGATTTCTTCTGCATATCGTATGATTCTTATATATTTTTCATCGTTGATGTAAGTTCCCTGATAATCAGGATGAAGCTTGATTCCTTTAAGACCGAGGCTTTTGATGAAGTCAAGTTTTTCTTCAGGACTTTCGTTATCGGGGTGAATACCGCCGAAAGCGATGATGTCACTTTCTTTGTTGACTTCGGCAGAAAAACGGTTGATGCTGTCAAACTGTTTCGGGTTTGTAACAACGGGGAGTATAACACTCTTGTCAACACCCGATTTTTTCATTGACTCTCTAAGAGATGAGAGAGTTCCGTCAGTGTAAGCGGCACATTCTTCACCTGCATCGCAAAGGTAGCTTTTCAGTTTTTCAACAGTAGCAATTGCTATCTTGTCAGGAAAGATATGTGTGTGAAAATCAATAATCATAATTTAAAATCCTTTATAACTTTCTTCAATGTATAATTTTACATTGTTTTAAATAATAAGTCAAACAAAAAATGGAGTTGAATCAAAATGTTAGTAAAAATTTCCTTGCTGATTGTCTTTGTCGCTGTTATGGTAAGCGTAGGCTTATATTGTAACCGTAAAGTAAAAGACGTTAACGGCTTCGTTCTCGGAGGCAGAAGTGCAGGTCCCTGGATTACCGCTTTCAGCTACGGAACATCATATTTCTCAGCCGTTATTTTTATCGGTTACGCAGGACAGTTCGGTTGGAAATACGGTCTTGCAGCAACATGGATTGGTATAGGAAATGCGCTTATCGGTTCACTTTTTGCATGGAATGCACTGGGCAGAAGAACAAGAATTATGACTCAGCATCTGCAATGCAAAACAATGCCCGACTTTTTCGGCACACGTTTTGACAGCAAACTGCTTAAGATTTTCGCATCAGTTCTTGTTTTTGTCTTCCTCATTCCTTACACAGCATCGCTTTTCAACGGTCTTTCAAGACTTTTCGGTATGGCGTTCAATATCGACTATACATACTGTGTAATTGCAATGGCAATACTTACAGGTATTTATGTTGTAGCAGGTGGATATATGGCAGCAGCAATCAACGACCTGATTCAGGGTGTCATTATGCTCTTCGGTATTGTGGCAGTAAT
>JAZRQI010000298.1:0-3546 GCA_045649705.1 Acutalibacteraceae bacterium | reverse complement strand
ATCGGTATGGCAATGGGAGATAAACTGAATATGAAGATGACAACAATGGAAGATTTACTTCTTATCAAATCCATTGTCAGAACATCGAGGTGACAGACAGTGTTTGTAAAGAGTTACAAAATCACGGAACCTAAATGTTTTGAAATTTTCGTTGAGGATATAGAAGAGGACAAGGTTCTTGTCCGCCCTGAGTACCTTGCAGTGTGCAAGGCAGACATCAGGTATTATCTCGGCAACCGTGAAAGAACGGTGCTGAAAAGAAAATTCCCCATGAGCCTTGTTCACGAGGGTATAGGTATTGTTGCCCGTGACAGAACGGGAACTTTCAAAGCGGGACAGAGAGTTGTTATGATTCCCTGCGAAAAAGCAGAATGTGACGGCACAAAATGTACAAGTTGTGTGAGAACTTATGATTATCTGAAAGATAATTATTGTCCCAAATCCAAATTCCGTTCAAGCAATGCAGACGGTTTCAGCAAAGAAATGATTAACATTGACAGTGAATATATTCTTCCTATTCCCGATTCGGTTGGGGTTGAGGCAGTTTTCTCTGAACTTATCTCTGTAGGGTGCTGTGCTCTGAGAAGAGCAGGACTGTGGGATAAAACGGTAAGTGAAATCTCTGTCTGGGGTGACGGAATAATGGGATATATCATTGCCCTTGTTGCCCGTTACGGTCTGAATGCAAAAGTCAATGTTATCGGTGTTAACAAAGAAAAACTCAGAATGTTTGATTTTGCAGAAACTTATCTTGCAAGTGACGTGGACAGACTTCCCAAGACACAAGCCTGTATTGAAGCAGTCGGCGGAAACAATTCTGCAACAGCCATAAATCAGGCAATTGATGCCTGCTTTTCAGGCGGTACAATAGTCCTCTGCGGTGTATCGGGTGAAAATTCCCCCATAAATACACGTATGGTGCTTGAAAAAGGACTCTCACTGCTCGGTTCAACACGTTCTGATATTGTCGATTTCAAAAAAGCCATTGAGTTGCTTGAAATTGACTCTTTCAGAGAAAAAATCCTTCGCCTTGTTGAAGGTGTTGATGTTGTTGACGACATCAGAAAATACTACGAAGCATTTGAAAACGCTTCACACTCCGATTCCCTTGGTAAAAGAATCATAAAATTAGTTTTTTAAAAGAAGTTGGTTTTTACGAAATCTTTTCTCAGGAAGTTGAAGGCATATATCAAAAAAGAAGTCAAAAAAATTCTGTATAAAAAATTTGCCCCTTGTGTTTATAAGTTTTATTCACGAAAACCCATAAACGAAAAGCTTGTTGTTTTTGCGGATTCCTCTGCAGTTTTACTGCCTGACAATATGACGGGAATCTATGACAGACTGAATGCTCTGGGGTATGAAACAAGAGTGTTTCTCAAACGTAAATCCTCAAAAAAGTGGTACAAGGATAAGTTCTACGAGCTTGTCAATGCCTACCGTTTCACAAAGTATTATGCACAGTGCAGATGCCTTGTGCTGACTGATTATTACTACTACGCTTACGCTAATAAACCACGTAAGAACCAGCAGGTAGTTCAGTTGTGGCACGGATGCGGTGCGTTTAAGAAATGGGGATATTCAACAGTTGACCTTGAATGGGGTGCTGACAGTGAAACGCTCAGGGAATATCCTATTCACAACACCTACACTTATGTTTCCGTGTCAGACGAAAGTGTAAAAAAGTTTTATGCAGAGGCTTTCAATTGTTCGGAAGAGATTATAAAAGCTCACGGTGTACCGAGAACTGATAAGTATTTCGATGAAGAATATGTTTCTTCTGCCCGTGACAGAATTCTTGAAAAATATCCTGAAATAGGTGATAGGAAAATCATACTTTATTCGCCGACTTTCAGAGGTGCTTCCAAAGGGAAAGCAAACTATACACAGATGCTTGATTTTATTTATCTTAAAAAGCATCTTGAAAAAGAATACGTTATTCTCGTTAAACTTCACCCTTTCATCAGAAAAGGTATGAACCTGTCAAAACAGCTTGAAGAAATTTATTCGGGATTTGTTTTCGACGTTTCAAAAACACTGCCTATTGACGATTCTATGTGCGGTTCTGATATGGTAGTGACAGACTATTCATCACTTATCTTTGAATATGCTCTGTTAGAGCGACCTATGATATTTTTTGCATACGACCTTAAACAGTATGACAGGGAAAGAAGCTTTTATTTTGACTATGAAAATTTTGTCCCCGGTGATATAGTGAAAGATACCGAGGAACTTTACCTTGCAATAAGAAAAAATGAAAATAATTTCGACAGAGAAAAAGTGAAAAAATTCAAATCGGAATTTATGAGTGCTTGTGACGGAAAAAGCACGGATAGAATAACAGATAAAATTTTGGGAAAGGAAATTGACTGATATGGATTCGTTTAAAGCGTTATTTGATGAAGTAAAAAAAGAAATACAGAAAAACCTGTCAGAGGCAGTTTACAATGTGTGGTTTGAAGAACTTCAGTTTGTGTCATTTGACGGCACTGCAATTACACTTTCAATCGGTGAATTCAAAAGAAAAATTATTGAACAGAAGTTTATGCAGCTTCTTCAGGATTCTTTTGTAAAGGTTGCAGGTTTTGAGGTTGAAATCAACTTTCTTGATTCAGGTGTTAAATCAGCACCGAAGAAAGAGGAAATTACACCTGACAAAGCATCTGACGATAAAGAAAGCACCTTCGACAATTTCGTTGTCGGTCCTTCAAATAAATTTGCCCACGCTGCAGCTCTTGCAGTTTCAGTAAACCCCGGTTCGGTAAGTGAGTATAACCCTCTTTTCATTTTCGGCAGTTCAGGTCTTGGCAAAACACACCTTCTCCACTCAATTGAAAATGAACTGAGAAAAAATAATCCGGGTATGAACATACTTTCTACTCACGGTGAGGCAATCACAAATGAGCTTATCGATTGCATCAAGCAGGGCAGAATGAATCAGTTCCACGATAAATACAGAACTCTTGATTTGCTCCTTGTTGACGATATTCAGTTTATCGCAGGCAGAGTTCAGACAGAGGAAGAATTCTTCCACACATTCAACTCTCTCTACAATTCAGGAAAGCAGATTGTTCTTACATCTGACCGTCCGCCGAAAGATATGCCCACTCTTGCAGAAAGACTCCGCACACGTTTTGAATGGGGACTTCTTGCTGATATCCAGCCACCCGACCTTGAAACAAGAATGGCAATTGTCAACAGAAAAGCAGAAAGTATGGGACTTGAAATTCCCAACGAGGTTGTGCTTTTTATTGCTGAAAAAATTAAGAGCAACATCAGACAGCTTGAGGGTGCAGTGAAGAAGATTGCAGCTTATATGAACATCTTCGGCACAAATACAGTTACAATCAACATCGCACAGAATGCAATCAAGGATATTTTCAATGACAACAATATGTCACCTGAAACTATCACTAAAAGAGTTATTGAAGAGGTTGCACGCAGCTTCAGCATTGAAGTCAAGGAAATTACTTCAAAAAGACAGTATGCTGCTGCTACAAATTCAAGACAGGTTGCAATGTACATAATCAGCGAAATGACAGGTCTTCC
>JAZRQI010000297.1:0-11227 GCA_045649705.1 Acutalibacteraceae bacterium | reverse complement strand
ATTTCTTCATAGGAATCTGTTTTGATTTTTGCTCGTTCAAAGCCGTCAGCAGCGCCTTTCAGACACCAGTCTGATTCCCACATTCCGTGGTTTGCAGCCTTGTATGTCCAGAGGAACCAGCTGTAATCATATTTTTCAAGTGACTTGAAACAGCCTTCCCATGTTGTTTTCTGGTGGGGATAGAATTCACCCATCATAAGAGGAACGGTGCAATGTAAAACTCTTGTGAGAAGAAGGAAGAAAGCAAAGATGAAGTCAGAGTTATTATAGAAATGAACCTGATAAACTACATTTTTCCAGCCTCTTGCCCATGCCCAGGGAAGTGCAAAACCTGTCCAGATTGCTTCCATTGTAATGAGATGGTCGTTGTCAACTGCACGGACTGTATCATAAAGGCGGAGATAGATTGATTCGTTGTTGATTCTTCTTGTGAGTTCACCGCATTCAACGTCGCACATAGGCTCGTTAAGAAGGTCATACATAGCAACTGCGGGATTACCATTGAAGCGAGTCGCGATTTCTGTCCAGAGTTCATCCGTCAGTTCACGGTAATATTCACCCTCGTCAGTTTTTTCATAAAGTCCGCAACTGTGGCCCTTACCGCTGTGAGGAGCATCACTCTGGAAACCGGGTGCGCCGTGCATATCAAGAACAACATAAATTCTTCTTTCTGAACATTCTTCAACAACCCATTCAAGTTTTGATAAATCCCAATTTCCGTCTTCATCAAGGATTTTTGTGCCCTTATCATCTGAGTAGAAATTTCTGTACCAGAAAGGAACGCGCACAGCGTTGAAGCCCATTTCCTTGAGGATATCAAGGTCGTTTTCTGTGATGAAATTGTCTTCATAAGTATTCATCAGCTCGTATGCTTTTTCTGTGCCGAAGCGGTCGATGAGAGTTTCAAGCATTTCGTGATGGTCTGCCACTTCCTCATATGGGCAGAGCCAATCTTCCTGAATGAGCCATCCGCCAAGATTTACACCTTTGAGAATGACTTTTTCACCTTTCTGGTTAACGATGTCTGTGCCGTCAGCAGTGAGAAAATCTTCTGCGGTAAATCCGCCTATTACTTCTTCTGATGTTTCAGCTGCAAAGGCAACTGTGCCCATCTGTAGAACAAAAACCAGACTCAAAAGAATTGATAAAACTTTTTTCATTTTTATTCCCCCTTGTAACTTTAAGGAGGCATACAGTTTTGCTGTATGCCTCCTTTATGATAATGTTTTTTAGCATCAAAGTCAAGGTTGAGTTACCCACTCATCAAAAATATCTTTGAGGATTTCTTCGGAAAGGTCATAGTTGTAGGACTTTATCGGACCGCTTCTGTATATTCCGTCTTTTTCAAAGAAAATAATACCTTCATAGTTGCCGTTCAGAGGAATAAAAACCTTTTCAAATCGGAAGGTCATATCACGTATGCCTGCACCGTTGAGATTGTTTAAAATCTGGGTTCCGTCACTATTGATGTCGTAATGAATTTCTATGCAGTAATTTTCTTCTTTGATTTTATCAATATCTTCGTTGAAAACTGCGAGCTTAAGCATTCCCCATTTTTCTTTTCGGGTTGCTTTATTTATTTCTTCTATAACATCGTCACACATTTCCTCGGTCAGAGTCTGAGGCTTTCCGTTGTGATAAAAAATTATTTTTTCGGGTTTGTAAAGAAAGTTGATGAAAACATCAGGGACAGAGGTTGTGGACGCTCTTGTGGGGTCTGAAACCGGGTCAGTAGGCGGCGTGGTAGTTGTAACCGTTGTTTTTTCTGTGGATTCCTGTGTGGTTGTTTCTGACAAAGTAACCTTTTCTGTTGTGGCTATATTGTCTGCTGTTTCAGAGGGTGAGTTGGGGATGTTGTTCTGCTTACAGGCAGTAAATAAAACTGCGGGAAGAAGTGTTGCGATAACTATTGCTGAAAGTTTTTTGCTCATAAAAACCTCTCCTTTTTAACAAATAGTTTTCGCAATCTGCACTGCCTCCTTGTAATCAGATTCAAAAACTATTTTATAGTTTACGTTGTCTTTTCTATAACTTATTTGAGATGAGTTGTTTTCACTATTGACAGAAACTGTTGTACCGTTTACATCAATAATGTTTTCACCTTGAATATTTTCGGAAGATTTTTCTGTGATAATAAGATAGATTTTTCCCTTGGATTTAACTTTGATTTCCGCTTTATTTTCTGTGAGAGTTTTGCTCATAATTTCACAGTCAGCATAAAAAGACCTTGGAAGAATGATGTTTTCAAATCCCTTAGATTTAAAAAGCTTTCTGATAACGTTTTCTGAAAGAGTTTCGGGAGACAGAGTGACAGGAGAACCTTTCTGCGTGTTTTCTGTTACGGAGTCCTCTGAATTTCCTTCGGGAGAGACAGTTGTGGAGGCTGTCAGTGTTTCTTCTGTAAGTGCAGAACTTGTTTCATCAGAACATGTATCTTTTTCAGTTGTTAAATGTGTAACAGGGGTTACGGGGGTAATGTTTTTACCTGTACCGATAAGCTTTGAAAAAGAGGGAACTAATGCAAAAATCAGAACGGCAGCAGTTGCCACAAGCACCGCAAGTCTGAAAGGAAAAGCGTTCTTTTTCTTTTCAGCTTTTACAGGCTCTTTTTCTTTTAAAAGGTCAAGACAGAGTTCGACTAACTCTGCGTCCATATCCTCTTCCGCTTTTGCTAGTTCAGTTTCCATAATTTTTTCAATTTCTTCCTTGGAAAAACTGAAGCTATTATCTTTTAGAAGTTCCGCTATGTGAGAACTTTTTATCACAGTAATCATCCTTCATTTATATAGTCTGTAATTTTCGGAAATGTTACGAAGTAAATTTTTTTATTTCTTTTATAATTTTGTGCTTTAATCTGAAAATCTGTTGTCTGAGAGTGTTTTCGGAAATATTCAGTTCACTTGCTATATGTTTTTGTTTTATTTTCTTAACATAAAAATCTTCAATAAGCTTTCTTTCACTGTCTGTCAGTGAAGTGAGGATTTCCTCTGCGTATTTATCTATTTCTTCATCTGAAACGGGAAGCTCAAATTCAACTGTTTCTGTAACGCTGTTTTCTTCAAAGGGGACAGTGTTTGTTTTGTTCTTTTCCTCCGCTTTGTAGATGTCGTTTATTTTGTTGAGAGCAACTTTTGTCAGATAAGCTTTTGGGTAATCAATCTGCTTTGAGTCCATCAATGACCTGAGCAGTGCGAGGAAAACCTCCTGCATACAGTCGTCAATCAGGTCAGGCGCACTTTTCAGTTTGTATTCGCAGAATTTTCTTATGTATTTCTGGTGTTCCAACCAGATTTTCTCAGCCTGTTTTATAGGGTCCAAAAGCTTTCACCTCTCTGACAAAAAAGTTCAGGTTAATTTTATAATAACTGTTTTTCAAAAAAAGTCAACTGAATTTGACAAAAAATATGTCAACGCTATATTTTTGTAAAGTCCAAAAAGTATCCCTTTACTACCGCTTCTGATTGAAAAAAGGGTAAATCTGCTCTACACTAAAAAGCGTAAACGAACATTTGTTCGGTTGCAAAAAGAGAAAGGAGAAAAAATAATTTGACAAAAAAACCTGTAAATTTAACAAACTTTTCTTCCGAAGAGATTCTGGCTGCTGCAGGACAGTTTGATACTCTTTACGACAAAAACGTAGAAACTCCGTCAGGTTATATGGAGAGAAAAAGAAACCGCGATATGCAGAAACTTATCTGCTGTGTGGTGGAGAATGAACTTGATGCTGTTAAACGTGAGATTTTTATGAAAGTTTTTTTCTGGGGTGAGAAGTTTTCTGACGTTGCAGAAGAAACGGGACTTTCCTCAGCTACCGTTTATAAGCACTATGATAAGGCTTTGAAGAAAATAAGGAGTTCTCTCAAATATGTAAGGTTTTATCAGAACGGATGTAAATGGGACAGGCTGATGCCTCTTGAAAGTATGAGAAACAATGCTTTCCTGGCGCTGAGAAGAATGTCTGAATCTGCCATTGTTATGCGACTTTCAAGGCTTATGGAAAGAGATAATCTGGTGACGGAGAATCTCTCTGATTCTCTCGGACTTGACAGAACTCATCTGGAGAAAATTTTCCTGGGAGAGATTCAACCAGGTGCAGAAGAAATTGTATTGTTTGCAGGTTTTTTCGGCGTTACAACTGACTACATTTTAAAGGGGGACTTGTCTTGACAAAAACACTCAAAGAACTTGGCGAAGAATATCTTGAAGAAATTGAATTGCTTGATGAAAAAATTGAAAGATACCGCAAAAGACTGAAGAAAGCATTCAATGAATCTAACAGCGATGAAGTTTTTACAGTTCAGAGACTTCTGCGTGTTTTTTACAGACAAAAGTGCGAAATGATGGAGACCGCACGGATACTTCTTTATTACTATTCCTGAGGCGGAAAGGAATATAAATGACAGACTTACTTATTACGATGAATACGTCGGGCGCATTCACTCTGCCGTCAGGTGCGGGAAGAATCGAAGAATACTGTGCAAAGCGTCTTAAAATCAAGCTTAACACAGACTTCCTTTCATCTGCAATAAAATATTACACTCTGAGTTTTGAACCCTATTCTCTGTCAAGGAAAATAATCACAGAAAATATTTACAGAAATTCAGATACTGCCGAAGGCATTTATTTTGCTGACGGCTATATTTTTTGCCCGATTTATGACTATATTGCAGTTTCCCCCACAGTTATGGTGCAGATTGATGCCTATGAAACGGACTCTTATGGAAATGTGACAGCCATAATCAAGTCAGGAATATTCACTCTTGAATTTGCACCGTCTCTGACAGGTGAGGGGGTAATGCTCAGTACAGTAAGACCTGATGTGAAGTTTGCGGAAAACGTTCAGAAGACAATGAGTGAACTGATGAAAACTCAGGTGATTGACGGAACAAATTTAATCAACTATTCAGTTACAGGTCCTAAAATTGCAGAGCAGACAATCGGTACTGATAAGTTGCAGAACAATGTTATTACTACTCCTAAAATAAAGGACGGAGCAGTAACGTCTTCAAAGATTGCGCCAGGTGAAGTAGCATCTGAAAATCTTGCAGACAACTCTGTAACGTCGTCTAAGCTTTCTGACGGTTCAGTTACTGCGAACAAACTTGCAGACGGAAATGTTATAACCTCAAAGCTTGCTGACGGGGCGGTAACAAATGCAAAACTTGCAGTTTACAGCGTGGATGAAGCTACAATCAGACCACGTGCGGTAACAAATAGCAAAATTGCAGATAAGGCTGTTACTCCTGCGAAACTCGACAGAGCATATCTGACAAGTCATCAGAGTCTCAGCGGATACGCTACGGAAGAGTGGGTGAAAAAGCAGAATTATCTTACCGAATATCAGGACATCAGCGGATATGCCACCGAAGAATGGGTAGAAAAGCAGAACTATCTTAAAGAACATCAGAGTCTTCAGGGTTACGCTACTGAAAAGTGGGTTGAAGAAAAGAATTTCTTAACTGCCGATTCAGATATCATCACAGAAGAAGATTTGCCTAAAAAGTTAAGTGATCTTGAAAATGACATAGCTGTTGAATTTGTAAAACAGACTCTGACCGAAGAACAGAAAAATACTGTTATTGAAAACATCGGTGCAGTAAAAAAAGAAGATGGCAAAACACTTTCTCAGAATGATTTCACAGATGCTGATAAAGAAAAGCTTGATAAATCACTGACAGAGCATCAGGATATTTCGATGAAAGCTGATGTTTCATCTCTTTCTGCAGTTTCTTTTTCAGGTTCTTACAATGACCTTTCTGATTTGCCGGAAAGCTGCGGTTTTACAGAGGAACTTAAAAATAATTATGATAATGCAGTAGCACATTCTCTTGAAGAACACGCACCTGTCAATGCACAGGAAAACATAATCGAAAGTGTGACACTTAACGGAAAAACTGTTGCGGTTTCAGATAAAAATGTTTCACTTTCTGTGATTGAGTTTTCAGAAAGAGAAGAAATATTTGTGGAGGTGATTTAATTGCTTATATATAAATTGAATGAAGACGGAAAGTCTTATACGGTTACTGGTGAAAGTGATGTTTCAGTTTCGAGGATAGTTATTCCCGACACATATAACGGTTTACCTGTAACAAAAATTTACGGAAGTTTTTTTGAATGCGAAAATCTCGAGGAGATTGTTGTTGGCAATAATGTAGAAAACACAGGTGAGGGGACTTTTGACTTGCCTTCGCTTGAACGTATTTATTTCGGCAGAAAAGTAAAAACAATTTACGGACCTATGACAACTGCGGAAAAACTGACAGATATTTATTTCAGCGGTACGGAAGAAGAGTGGGGAAATATAAATTTTGTTTTTATCGATGATTCAATCAGTGTTATTTATAATGCAAAAAAACATTTCGGTTTTTTAGGTAAAACAGGCATTCTTTCTCTCGGCGAAGAAAAGATTTTCCCATATACTCATTGGGATTGTGTCAAAGGTAAACCTGAGAGTATTGATTCAAAGAAAGTTATGTACGATAACAGCACGAGCGGACTCCTGTCTACTGACGTAAAAAATGCAATTGATGAACTGAATGCAAAGCACTTTGATGTTACCGCCCTTGAATCATGGACAGACCTTTTACACCTTGTCCGTTCAGGCAGAGCAAAAGATTTTATCAATGTGGGTGACCAGTTTGTGTCATGGAAAGGTGATACAGAGCTTGCGTGGGATGTTATCGGAATAGATGCGGATACTCCCTCTGACAATGATAAAAAACACTCACTTACTTTGCAGTTGAGAAAGTGTTATATACAGATGCCGTATGCTGCACCGGAAGCTTCTTATTTTACTGCGAAAGAACTGAAAGCAGGACAGTATTATATCAGAATGAAAAACTATGCTTCCGATTCTCGCTTTTTTGCTTTTACTCTCAAAGAAGATCTTCCTGCCGGAGGACTTGTGAGAATCAGTTCCAACACAGTGTATGTTTATAAATCAAGAATGGAAAACTATTACGATTCGTATTACGTGGATTCATTTTCAACTTCAGATTACAATATGCCGGGGACTTTTCTTGATCAGGAGAACTATTGTATTCATGCCGAAATGGGTATGCTTAACTATATGCATTCTGATGTGAGAAACTGGCTCAACTCAGAAGAAGATGATTGGTGGTACCATAAAAACGACCTTTCATTAGCACCGGTTGATTATTTGTCTGTGCCGGGTTTCTGTAAGGATATGGATGAGGACTTTTTAAATGCTGTAAACCCCGTCAGAAAGAAAACGGTTTTATGGGATGGCAGTGAAATTGTGACGGAAGACAAATTCTTCTTGTTATCAGCTGAAGAAGTTTATGCGGCAGAGGGCAATGCCTACGAGTATTATAAGGCAAATTCTTCGTTATCGGCTCCCGGTGCCGGAGCTGACAGCATAAGAGTAAAAAAACTCGGATCTGTGCCTAATACGTGGTGGCTCAGGACACCTGCTGAGGCTGATAAAGGTATAAAGAAAGTTTATCTGACAGGAACAGTGACAGATACAAAGGCAACGGATATAGTAGCTTTCGGTATTGCACCTGCCTGCTGTATCTGTTAAGGAGGTAGTTATGTTAAAAGTTAAAACGGTTTTACAACAGTTGATTGAGGAGAGAAAAGCCAATGCCGTCCTTTCAGGGATTCTTGAAAAACTTTTATCCGATATGGACTATATTGCGATGATGTGTGATGTGGCACTTGAGGAGGATGAAGATGAGTAAAAAATATATGAAAGTAAAAAAGTATTTTGATAACGGTTTGTGGGATGCAGACCGTGTTGCCAACGCAGTTGTCAAAGGCTGGATTACGATTGAAGAGTTCAGGGAAATTACGGGGGTAGTCTATGATATTTAATCTGATGAATATATTTTCTTTATATGCCGCTTTCTTTTATTTTCTGTTGACAGGTGCTTTCGTATGACAGAGTGGCAAATCGGTATTATCTGTACGGGAGCAGGCCTTGTTATGTCATTTGTTTTTTCATTACTGACTCACAGCAGGAACGAAAAAAACGACTTGAAAAATGCAAGTCTGAGCAGAGGCGTTTTACAGTCAGATGTGGGATATATCAAGGCGGGTATTGATGACCTGAAAAACGAAAACAAAGCAGTTAATAAAAAAATTGATACTGTCTCAGAACGTGTCACACGTATTGAGGAAAGTTGTAAACAGGCACATAAAAGAATTGATGAACTTAAAGAGACTGAATATATTTAAGGAGGACAGAAATTGAGAATAATCGAATTTTTAATTGAAAACTGGAGTGATGTTACTCTTGTAAATTCAGTTTTATTCATAATAATTTACTCATCTTTTACAAACAAAACAGAATATCTCAAAGCAGACCTTTTTTCTCTTGTGACTGAGGCTGAAAAAATTTACGGAGGAAAAACAGGTCAGATAAAACTGATGTATGTTGTCAGAAAAATTCACTCGAAAATGCCTGTGATTCTGAAAATGTTCCTCAGTGAAAAACAACTTGAAAAAATTATAGAAAATGTTCTCAGAAAAGCAAAAAAGTCCTGGAGTGAAAACATAAAAGAGGCAGGTGATGCACTCTGGCAGTAAAAAAATATTCGTTGAAAAAAGATGGCGGTAAAAAACTTTCAGAAAATTTCAGCGTAAAAGAATTCAGAAGCCGTGACGGAGCAGATGAAATTCTTATTGACCAAAAGCTTGTGCTTCTTCTTCAGAAAATGAGGGACAAGTTCGGTAAAATAAACATTTCTTCCGCTTACAGAACATCATCTTACAACAGAAAAGTAGGGGGCGTGTCTAATTCCCAACATCTTTACGGTCTTGCGGCTGATGTGACGATTTCAGATTCTTCCAGACTTACGGAGGCGGCAAGGTATGCTGAGAAAATCGGGTTTACGGGCGTAGGGCTTGATGACAAATATCAGAAATTTCTTCATCTTGATACGAGAAAAAACAAATCTTTTTTCAGGTACAGAAGTGACGGATATACTTACATTGTAAACTCATTTTTCATAACGATAAAATCAGGTTCACGTGGTGAAGATGTAAAAACTTTGCAAAAAAAGCTGAAAAGCCTCGGTTACAAAGATTCTTCAGGGAAAGAACTCGTTGCTGACGGTATTTTCGGTAAAAATACAGAATATGCACTGAAGAATTTTCAGAAGAAAATGAATATCACAGCAGATGGAATTGCAGGTCCTGAAACCTGGGCTAGAATTTAAAAATCGAAAAATCGGAGGTTGACGGTGTTGCCGTTACCTCCGATTTGTTTTAATATTAAAAATATTATATAAAACTGTTGCAAAACACTGAGATAATCTGTTACAATGGAATCAAAGAAATGAGGTGCTTTTTATGAAAAAAATTATTTCGCTTTTCCTTTGCCTTGTGGTAATGCTGTCTTGTGTGTCGATTTCAGCTTCAGCGCTGAATACTGCACCCACTTATTACGTTGACAGCATATCAGGTGATGACTCAAACACAGGTCTTAGCGAAGACAGTGCATGGAAAACAATAAACCACGGAGATTGGGTTTTTGTGCCCGGCACAAAGGTGCTTTTCAGACGCGGTGGTGTTTACGACCTTGAAGTTACCCTGACAGTTTCAGGTACTAAGGAAAATCCCATTGTTATCTCTTCTTACGGCGATGAGAACGAAGACAAACCTATTCTAAGAACTGCAAGTCACAATGAGGTTTTTGATTTTGTTGACTGTGACTATGTTACTGTGTCAGAAGTTGCAATTACTGCACCTAACGGAGGCGGTATCTGGATTCGCGGACTTAACAAACAGTCTAACGGAATGAGAATTGAAAACGTTGACTTCTACGATATGCAGAACTATGACAGTCATCAGCGTGACCCCTTCGGAAGCGGTGCGGCAGACGCACGTGCAGCAGTTATTGTAAACGGTCTGTGGGGTTCAGGCTATGCATATACAGTAAATGACCTTACCATCACAGGCTGTAGTGTAGAAAACTGTGCAAGCGGTTTCATGATCTGGGGTATTGTTTACGGCAATCCTGCAGATAGTCACGCTAACGTGGACAGAACCTATAACAAAAATGTCCGTGTAGAGAACTGCTATTTCAACAACATGTATGCCGAAGCTATTATTGTTGGTGTATGTGACGGTGCAGTTGTTACAAACTGTACTTCTCTCAACACCTGTCTTGGCGGTTCAGAACCGTTACCTGACGGAAGTATTGAATATTTCACTGCATCAATGTGGTTCTGGGGTTCTAAAAACAGTGTTATTGAACACACAGAAATTGCAGGTCAGAAAAACTACGGTGACGCTATGACAGTTGACTTTGATGCTGATTCAAACTACTGTACATATCAGTATGTTTATTCTCACGATAACATAAGATTTATGTGTAACAATGCAATGGGCGGAAGACCTCAGGCAGGTAACACAGTCCGCTATTGTCTTTCCGTAAACGATAACGTGGGCAGAAACAGTATGGCAAGCGGTTCAGGTGAAGTCGATTTCCGTTTCTACAATAACACAATAGTCAACGGACCTGAAATGCACGTTACAAATGTTATGAGCGGTATTGTTGCAAATAATATTTTCACATTCAAGCCCGGATATTATTTTTATTATAATGACCAGAATCTTAATGCGAAAACAGATTTTACAAACAACTGCTACTATATGGCTCCCAACCCTCCGTTTGATTTGCTTTCAAAGAACACAAGACCTGAATTTGCAGGTGATGATATGAGCGATATCAACAGTTTTAAACTTGTCAAAGGTTCAAAGCTTATCGGTGCAGGAATTGAAAGAGAAGATATAGAAAAAGTGGAATACGATTTCTTCGGTGAAAAAGTTACTTCAAACAACATCGGATGCTACGGCGGTGACGGTGTAGAGGGAGAACTTGACAGATACACACTTGTTGATAGAATTGCAGATTCATTCAGATTCCTCGGCGGATTATTCCAAAGACTTATCGACGGCAGCTTATTTTAAAAGGGGTGTTTAATATGGCAAACGAAAAAAGAACCTATAAAAGTTTCTGGGAGTGGGATGAAAAATCAAAGCAGAGAGAGTATACAGAGGAAACTCCTCTTCTCGGTAATGACGGAACACTTTTGGCAAAAGGTTGGGCAAGAAGAAATGTTTTTGAATATGACAGAACAAAATCTACCCCCAATAAGAGAAAAAAAGAATGGGACTTTTACCAGCTTTCAAACGGAAAGTTTATGGTGCAGATAAGTTTTGCCAATATTTCAATCGGCGGATATGTTTCAGCAAAGCT
>JAZRQI010000296.1:0-2657 GCA_045649705.1 Acutalibacteraceae bacterium | reverse complement strand
TAAAAACACCTCTTACGTATCGTTCTTGTCACGTTCTCTGATTACATAGTTTGTGGGTGTGCCTTCAAGACCGAAGATTTCTCTTATCTGATTGTCAAGATATCTCTGATAACTGTAATGGAACAAATCCTTACGGTTTACGAAACATACAAACGTTGGCGGTCTTGTTGATGCCTGAGTCATATAGTAAATTTTAAGTCTTCTGCCCTTATCCGTCGGAGGCTGAACACGTGCAGTTGCCGCTGCGAGAACATCGTTGAGTTTACCTGTTGAAATTCTCATTGCGTTCTGTTCGTCAACGAACTTGATAAGTTCATAAAGTCTGTCAATTCTCTGTCCTGTTTTTGCAGAAATAAAGATAATGGGAGCATAGGGCATAAATGAGAAATCGTTCATCAGCTTCTTTCTCTGTACATCCATTGTTCTGCCGTCTTTTTCAACAGCATCCCATTTATTTACTGCAATTATACAGGCTTTTCCCATTTCGTGGGCAATACCTGCGACCTTTGAATCCTGCTCTGTAAAGCCTTCCGTAGCGTCAATCATAATAACACATACGGTTGCTCTTTCCACTGCCATTTTAGCACGGATTATGCTGTATTTTTCGATTGCATCGTCAATACGGCTTTTTCTTCTCATACCTGCAGTGTCAATGAAAACAAACTTGCCGTGCTCGTTTTCAACTATTGTGTCGGTAGCATCACGTGTTGTACCTGCAATGTTTGAAACAATTGCTCTCTCCTCACCTGAAATTGCATTGACAAGTGAAGATTTACCCACGTTAGGCTTACCGATAACTGCAACCTTGATATATTCGCTTTCAAATTCATCTTCTGTTTCTTCTTCCTCAGGGAAGTAAGAGCAAACTTCTTCAAGCAGGTCGCCTGTTCCGTGACCGTGAACAGAAGACACTGCAATAGGGTCACCCAAAGCCAAGTTATAGAACTCATAGAATTCTGCAGGCATATCACCGATTCCGTCACATTTGTTTACACAAAGAACAATAGGTTTGCCTGATTTACGGAGCATTGCAGCAACCTCCTCGTCAGTTGCAACAACACCTGTTTTTACGTCAGTTACCAAGATGATAACATCTGCACTGTCAATGGCAAGCTGAGCCTGTCTGCGCATCTGAACCAGAATAATATCGTCAGATGCAGGTTCAATACCGCCTGTGTCTATCAAAAGAAAATCATGTCTCTGCCATTCGCAATCGCCGTAGATTCTGTCTCTTGTAACACCTGGAGTGTCATCTACAATAGAAAGTCTCTGACCAATAAGCTTGTTGAAAAGTGTTGATTTACCAACATTGGGACGGCCTACAATGGCTACAATCGGTCTTGACATTTTCATTCTCCTTTCATTTTTTCGAGAAGCTCATATCCGTCTGCATTTACAGGCACAATTCTGCAACCTAAAATTTCTTCTGCTTCAGTGAGAGTCATACTGTCAAGGAACATATCCCCCCCGCTTCTGAGCATTGAAGAGGAAATCAGCAACTCGTCAATTTCATATTTTCCCTTTAATCGGGATGTTAAATCTTTTCCTGTCACAAGTCCGCTGACTGTTATTGTGTGACCGAAAAAGTCATTTTCTATTTTGGAAACGGGTACTTCCACGTTATATTTTTCTTTGAACAACTCTGAAAATTTACACATCAGAGGATATGCCGCCTCGCCTGTTGCGATAAGTCTTTTCTTTCCGTCAGGCTCACCCTCATCATCGCTGAGAGCAGTTCTGAAAGTGTGTTCAAGGTCTGTCCACAGACCTACACCGTTTTCTATCTGCGGATAGTCCTCATATTCCTCGTTAGAGGGCAAGTCGAGACCTGATTTGAGATAGAATTCATCCGAGGCATAAATGAGACGTGTGCCGAATTTTTCAAGGAATTCTTTCTGATATTTTTCGATTGTTTCAACAACTTCCCTTGCCTGTTCGAGGGTATATGTGTGAAGTTCGGGAAGATTTTCCCTGAACTTTGTAATGCCTACAGGCACTGCCGCAATTGACTGTACGGCAGGATAAAGGGATGCCAGTTTTTCAATGCTGAAACGAAGTTCATCACCGTCATTTATACCGGGACACAGAACAAGCTGAGTGTTTAAATGAGTTCCGTGAGCGGCTAAAATATCGATATATTTCAGAACTTCCCCTGCTTTCGGGTTCTTCATCATCTTAACCCTGAGGTCCGGATTCATTGTATGAACAGAGACATTCACAGGGTTGATGTGCATTTCAATAATACGCTCAACATCACGGTCTGTCAAGTTTGTAAGAGTGATATAGTTCCCGAAAAGGAAAGACATTCTTGAATCGTCATCCTTGAAATAAAGACTTTCTCTCATTCCCTCAGGCAACTGGTCAATAAAGCAGAAAATACACTTATTCTTACAGGTTTTCTGCTTATCCATAAGGTAAGTGTTGAAAACAAGACCTAGATCCTCATTTTCCTCTTTCCTGATTTTCTTTGTGACTGTTTTGCCGTTTGGCTTTTTCAGTGTAAGAACTGTCGAGTCTTCATTGGCATAAAAATTATAGTCGAGGATATCGTTTATGGGGTGGGAATTGATTTCTTCAAGCACCCAGCCTTTTTTTATTCTTTTCTTATATGATGGGGATTTTTTAACAACATCAATAATTTCGGCTGACATAAACAC
>JAZRQI010000295.1:0-2594 GCA_045649705.1 Acutalibacteraceae bacterium | reverse complement strand
CTTCACCAGGCTATTGAAGCAAAAGAAGGGGTGAAAGTTGAACACGAGAGTAAAACTCTTGCAACAATCACATTCCAGAACTACTTCCGTCTTTATTCAAAGCTTTCAGGTATGACAGGTACTGCAAAAACAGAAAGTGCCGAATTCCAGGAAATCTACAGCCTTGACGTTATCGAAACGCCTACAAACAAACCTGTACAGCGTCAGGATATGGATGACTCAGTTTATAAAACAGAACTTGCAAAATACAATGCAGTTATTGAACAGATTGAGGAATGCAACAAGAAAGGTCAGCCTGTTCTTGTAGGCACAATCTCAATCGAAAAATCAGAATACCTTTCATCTCTCCTTAAAAAGAGAGGCATCAAGCACGAAGTCCTCAATGCTAAATATCACGATAAGGAAGCAGAAATTGTTGCACAGGCAGGTAAATTGGGTGCTGTAACAATCGCAACAAATATGGCAGGTCGTGGTACTGACATTATGCTCGGCGGTAACGCTGAGTACCTTGCAAAGGCAGAAATGCGCCGTATGCAGTATGATGAAGAACTTATTGCAGAGGCAACAGGTTTTGCTGAAACAGATAATGAAGAAATTCTTAATGCCCGTGAAGAATATTCAAGACTTTATAAAAAATATAAGGACGAAATCGCTCCCGAAGCAGAAAAAGTAAGGGAAGCAGGCGGTCTGTTCATCATCGGTACAGAGCGTCACGATTCAAGACGTATCGACAACCAGCTCAGAGGACGTTCAGGACGTCAGGGTGACCCTGGTGCAAGCCGTTTCTACCTTTCACTTCAGGACGATCTGATGAGACTCTTCGGCGGTGAAAGACTGACAGGCATTATGGAAACTCTCAAAACTCCCGATGATATGCCTATTGAATCAAAGATGATTTCAAAATCAATTGAGAATGCACAGAAACGCGTTGAAGGTCAGAACTTTGCTTCACGTAAACATGTTCTTGAATATGACGATGTTATGAACCGTCAGAGAGAAGTTATTTACGCTCAGAGAAATCAGGTTCTTGACGGTGAAGAATTGAAACCCTCAATTCTCAAAATGCTTGATGAGTGCGTAAATGAAGCAGTTGACTTCTACTGCCCTGCAAGTAATGACAAGATTGACTGGAACGTTGCAGGTCTTAAAGATAAGTTCAAGGGTTGGCTGACAACAGAGGAAGATTTCACAGATATTGATTCTCTCGAATCAGAGGAAATGAAAGAACTTCTCCTTGACAGAGCAAACACTCTTTACGAAGAACGTGAAAAAGAAATGGGCGAAGACCTTATACGTGCTCTTGAAAGAATGGTGCTTCTGCGTAACGTTGATACAAAGTGGATGGACCACATCGACGCTATGGACGAACTCAAACGTGGTATCGGTCTTCGTGCTTACGGTCAGCAGCAGCCTATCGTGGCTTACAGAAATGAAGGTTACGATATGTTTGAAGAAATGCGAATTTCTATCAGAGAAGATACAGTCCGTCAGATGCTTACAGTCCGTGTAAGAACTGAGGAGGAAACAAAGCGTGAACAGACAGTTAAAGTAACATCTGAAACAAGTTCATCCTCAGACGGTACTCTCAAAAAAGAACCCGTAAGAAACAAGGGCAAGAAGGTAGGTCCCAATGACCCCTGTCCCTGCGGAAGCGGTAAAAAATACAAAAAGTGCTGCGGTGCAGTGTAAATAGCAGTATGGGAGGGTCTCTGTACCCTCCCGTTTTTTAATGCTGAATGCAGAATGCTGAGTGCAGAATTTCGGGTCTGCGACGCATTCTGAAATCATCGGCAACATCGTAGGGGCGATTCACGAATCGCCCGAAAATATAAGTAAAACAAAAACGAGGCTGATGTGCTATCAGCCTCGTTTAGTTTTATTGAATTATAAACTTGAAATGATATCCACGCACTTGTCAATGCCCAACTTTCCGCTGTTGAGACAAAGGTCATAGTGAGAGGGGTCGCCGAATTCCATTTCTGTGTACTGCTTGTAGTAAGCTGCACGTTTCTTGTCCTTATCACGGATACGTTTTTCAGGTGAATCTGCTTTTTCACCGTAAACGCTGACAATTCGTTCTGCTCTTGATTCTATATCTGAGTAGATGAATACTTTTACAAGGTCTTTTCTTTCTCTGAGAATATAGTCAGCACATCTGCCCACAATGACACAAGGGCCTTTATCTGCAAGTTCATTGATAACCTTGACCTGAGCGTGCCAGATGATGTCATCCTTGCTCATATTACTGTAAAGGTTGTAAAGAGTGAAGATTGAAGAAAATTTTCCTGAAGCAGAAAGGTCTTCACCTCTGTCAGCAATTTTTTCTGCAAGAATACCGCTTTTGATAGCCACCTGCTGAACGATTTCGCTGTCATAACAGGGAATGCCCAACTTTTCAGCAACTTTCTTACCGATAGTTCTTCCTGCACTGCCGAATTCACGGCTGATAGCAATAATGTTATTACTCATTTTTGTCAATCTCCTTTCTTTAAAAAGGGGGTTATTTTATGAGAGTGTCAACAGCGCCGTACATAATGAGTGAAACTATGATTCCTGCACCGACAACACCTGCTGCAATAACAGGGAGAGATTTT
>JAZRQI010000294.1:0-8986 GCA_045649705.1 Acutalibacteraceae bacterium | reverse complement strand
GAAAAACTTCATCCCACAGGACCTAAACACAACTATGCTTACCATACAGAAGCAATGGACAGAGCAATGCAGGGCGGCATTGACGACGTTGGTCTTGGTGTGCTTTTCGGTCTTGAACTTTACAGATATGAACTTGCCGCGCTTCTTATGCATGCCGAACACCTTGAAGCAACATACGGTGTAGGACCTCACACAATCAGTGTTCCCCGAATCAAGAAAGCAGATGATATTGATCCCACTGCTTTTGATAACAGCATAAGTGATGACATTTTCGCAAAAATCTGCGCACTTATCAGAATTGCAGTACCTTATACAGGTATGATCATTTCTACAAGAGAAAGTCAGGAAGTAAGAGAAAAGGTTATTAAATTAGGTGTTTCACAAATCAGCGGTGCTTCAAGAACATCTGTTGGAGGTTACACGGAAGAAGAAAGACCTCACGATTCCGAGCAGTTTGACGTTTCTGACCAGAGAACTCTTGTCGAAGTTGTTAAATGGCTTATGGAACTTGGGTATATCCCCAGTTTCTGCACCGCTTGTTACAGAGAAGGCAGAACCGGTGACCGATTTATGACATTACTTAAAAACGGTCAGATTCAGAACTGCTGTCACCCCAACGCACTGATGACACTCAAAGAATTTCTTGAAGATTATGCAAGTGAGGAAACAAAAGAAATCGGTGAAAAACTCATCCGTGAAGAACTTAAGAATATTCCCAAAGATAACGTAAGAATGATTGCTGAGGATTATCTAAACAACATCCACTTAGGCAAAAGAGATTTCAGATTTTAATCAGGAGATTATAAAATGGCTGCTAACTTAAATCAGACACCAAGTTCCGAAAGACCGCATATAGCATTTTTCGGCAAAAGAAATGCAGGTAAATCAAGCGTTGTAAATGCTGTTACAGGTCAGAATCTTTCAATAGTTTCTGATTTTAAAGGTACAACAACAGATCCTGTAAAAAAAGCAATGGAACTTTTACCTTTAGGTCCAGTTGTGATTATTGACACTCCGGGCATTGATGACGAAGGTACTGTAGGTGAAATGCGTATAAAGAGAACGCGTCAGATACTCAACCTTACTGACCTTGCTGTTCTTGTTGTTGATTCTACAATCGGTATAGCAGAAGAAGACAGCGAACTAATTAACGTATTTGTTGAAAAAGAAATCCCTTATATTATCGCATATAACAAATCAGACCTTACTGAAATTGAAACAACTAATCAGAATGAAATTCAGATTTCAGCCATTAACGGATTTAATATTGATGAACTTAAAAACAAAATTGCAACTTTTCTAAAAAGAGACAGTAACAGTAAAAAAATTATTTCTGAATTTCTTTCTCCTGAAGATATTGTTGTTCTCGTTACACCAATCGACTCCTCTGCCCCAAAAGGCAGAATGATATTACCGCAAGTGCAATCAATAAGAGATATACTTGATAAATCGGCTATTTGTGTTGTTACTCAGACAGAACAACTTAAAGCAACACTTGATTCATTGAAAAATCCTCCGAAACTTGTTGTAACCGACAGTCAGGTTTTCGGAAAGGTAAAACAAATTTTGCCTGAGAATATACCTCTTACATCTTTTTCAATACTTTTTGCACGATACAAAGGGTTGCTTAAAAGCGCCATAAATGGTGTAAAAGCATTAGATAAACTGAATGATAACGATACTGTGCTTATCTGTGAAGGCTGTACTCATCACAGACAGTGCGAGGATATCGGCACGGTAAAGATTCCTAAGTGGGTTCGAGATTTCACAGGTAAAAATCTTGAATTTGAATTCGTATCAGGCGGAGATTTCCCTGAAAACCTTGAAAAATACTCACTTATTGTCCATTGTGGCGGATGTATGCTCAACGAAAGAGAAATACGATACAGAAATAAGTGTGCATCAGATTCAGGTGTGGCTATCACCAACTACGGAACACTTATTGCACACATAAACGGAATACTTGAAAGAAGTATTGAAGTTTTAGGTGATAATCTTTAAAAAATAATTGCATTTTATTTACAAATGATATATAATAATTTCAGTAAATAATTACTAAACAAATTTCTGAAAAGAAGGTCTTAAAATGAACAGTTTCAAAGGTCAAATGGAAAAATTCGCTGGTGTTTATTCACTTTTACTTACACCTTTCAATGAAGATTTATCAATCGATTTTGAAGCATTAAAAGGTTATACTGAATGGCAGGTTGAAGAAAACCCTCATGCTCTCTTCCCCGTATGCGGTAGTTCTGAAATGGCAAAAATCGAATTGGATGACCGTATCAAAATCGCTGAAACAGTTGTTAAACATGCAAACGGCAAACCCGTTTTCGCAACTGCTAACCTCTGCCTCGGCACACGCAAAGAACAGATTGAAGAAGTTAAGAGAATGAGCAATACAGGTGTAGATGGTCTTGTTTTTGTAACAAAGGGTTACGGACGTGACGATGACTATATCGTGCACTACCTTTGCGACCTTGCTGAACACACAGAACTCCCTGTACTTCTTTACGAGTTCCCCGGTTTCCAGAACTACAAAATGACTGCAAACGCATATGCTAGACTTGTAGAAACAGGCAAATTCGTAGGTATTAAAGACACTACAAGTGAAATGCCCACAATCAAAGAAAAAATCGCTGTTCAGGGTGAAAGCAACGTTCTTCAGGCTAACATCCCCTACCTTTTCGAATCATACAAAGCAGGTGCACGTGGTGTAATCGCAACTCCCAGTACTTGTGGTTCATATATGCTCAGAAAAATGTATGATGCTTTCTTCGTAGAAAAGGACATTGAAAAAGCAGAAAAAATCCACCGATTTGTTGATATCTTCGCTGAAACTGTTGATAACGGCTTTACTGCAAGTGCAAAATATATGGCATCTCTTTGTGGTGCAAAAATGAATACATATACAAGAACAGGTTCTTCTATCAACAATCAGAAGAAACACTCTCTTGAAATTCTCCATGACTTTGCAGTAAGCGAAGGTCTTATGCGTAAATAAAATAATAAAATTCAGGCCGCACCCATATAAGGTGCGGCTATATACTATTCGGGGTGACAATATGAGTTATAAGGTAAAACAAGCATTGGGATATGTACAATGCAGAATCTACTTTTTAGGGGAAATTTTAAAGAAAAAGAAAATCGGTGTGGTGTCCGCAAAAACATCAAAAATTATTAAATCTGATGATCCGGTTTTCATTACTGCACACAGAGGTTTTTCCGGAGTTGCTCCTGAAAACTCATACCCTGCCTTTGAACGTGCCTGTGAACAGGATTATTACGCAATAGAGTGCGATGTTCATCTTACAAAAGACGGAGAATGGATAATCTGTCACAACACAACAATAGACAAAACTTGTAACGGCACAGGAAGCATCAGTGACTACACACTTGAAGAACTCAGAAAATTCAAAATAACATATGGCCACGGAATTGAAAAATATGAGAATCTTCAACTACCTACACTTGATGAATATCTCGACCTCTGTGCCAAATATAATAAAGTTCCTGAAATAGAAATCAAACGTGAAGGCTTCTATGACACTAAACTTACAGATATTATTGATAAGCTGAAAGACAGAAATCTCCTCGACAAAGCTATTATCATATCTTTTGATATCAACAAACTCATAAAGCTTCAGGAATATTCCCCTGACACCGAATATTGGTATCTTGTTGAAACAATTGACAACGACGGTATAGCAAATGCTAAAAAATACGGTTTTGCTTATGCTGTCTGTGCAAGTAACAAAAAAAGAGATTTCAAAAAAGCTCTCAAAGCAGGACTCAAGGTTTGTGTATGGACTGTCGACAGACTTTCAAAAATGGAAGAACTTTATAAACTCGGAATAAGATACATAACATCAAACTTTATCACACCGTAACATAACAAAAAGAAAGAACGGCTATCGGTAATTTTCACCGATAGCCGTTTTTGTGTATTAAAGAACTTTTGAAAGGAAATCTTTACATCTTTCTGTTTTGGGGTTTGAGAAAAATTCATCAGGCGGTGCTTCTTCCATAATGCGACCGTCATCAATAAATAAAACTCTTGATGCAACTTCTTTTGCAAATCCCATTTCATGTGTAACAATAACCATTGTCATACCATCATTTGCAAGGTCTTTCATAAGTCCGAGAACTTCCCCTACCATTTCAGGGTCAAGAGCAGATGTAGGTTCATCAAAAAGAATTACCTCAGGATTCATAGCCAGTGACCTAACAATTGCAACACGCTGTTTCTGACCACCCGAAAGAGTTGAAGGATAAACATCAGCTTTATCTTCAAGACCTATTCTCTTAAGAAGTTTATATGCGTTCTCTTTTTCGGTTGCTTTAATTTCAGCAGCTGACCTTACAGGAACTTTTTCTTTAGAGAAGAAATTATGAATAAGAGCTTTTTTTCTGTCTTTCATTGCACAAAGCACAGGTGAAAGCATAATATTCTGAATAACTGTTTTATTGTTGAAAAGATTAAAGTGCTGGAACACCATACCAATACGGCGACGGTGTATGTTAATATCAACACTCATATCTGCAATGTCGACTCCACCGAAAATAATATTTCCATCTGTGGGGTCATCCATACAGTTAAGGCATCGAAGAAAAGTTGATTTACCGCAGCCTGAGGGACCGATTATAACAACAACTTCGCCTTTATTGATTGTGATATCAATGCCTTTAAGAACGTCTTTGTTTCCGAAGCTCTTTTTAAGACCGATAACTTCTAAAACTTTATCTTTACTCGCCACGTCTGTCACTCTTCTTCAAGCTCCTTTCCATTAATTTAATAAGCAATGTAATAAAGCAAACAATTACAATATAAATTACCGCCATTGCTAAATAAGGAACCATAAATTCATAACTGTTTGAACCCATCTTGTTGAAAGCTTTGTATAAATCCATAGCACCGACGAAAGAAACAACTGAAGTTTCTTTAATGAGAGTTATAAATTCATTACCAAGAGTAGGCAAAATGTTTTTGATTGCCTGAGGAATAACAATTTTAAGCATAGTTGTTGAGAAACTCAAACCTACTGAGCGACCACCCTCAGTCTGACCGTAATCAACAGACTGAATACCACTTCGCATGATTTCAGATATGTAAGCACCACTGTTCAATCCGAAAACAACAACAGCCACATTAACTGACGGCAGGTTGAATCCCATAAGAGGAAGTGCAACATAGTAGAAAAGCAAAAGCTGAACTACCATAGGTGTTCCTCTGAAAAAGCCTACATAGAAAGTGCAGATGCCGTTGAGAATCTTAGGTAAAGTTTTATATTTAGGAATAACCCTTACAGTAGCAATCAATGTACCGATTACAATACCGATTACAAGACCTAACACTGCAATAATCGCTGTATTTTTCAAGCCTTCCAGGACATCTGTATAGCCACCATATTCGATAAGATTCTCTAAAAATTGGTTAATCTTAGCTTCAAAATTCATAATAAATTTCCTTTAACATTGGATAAACCTCACCGTATGGTGAGGTTATCCTTATTTATACATTATGTTCTGAGTATTTTACACAAGTGCATTGATTGCCTCTGTGATGAATTTAGCAGGAGCTGCATCAATGATAACATAGTTAAGACCACCGTTAAGAAGGTCCTGAACTGCGAGTGAGCCGTTCTTATATGACTTACAAGTTACAGGGAATCCTGCGAAGTCCCAACTTTCGTCACCTTCAACATAGAACTGACCTGTTGTGCCATCCTGAACACCGATTTTTGTATCAGCAGTAAATGTGTTAAGAATTGCTTCTACAGAAGCTGCATCTGTGCAACTGTCAAATGTTGTGTCATCACTTCTTACGATAAGTTTCTGTGAAGCTGTGTAGTAAGATTCAGAGAATGTTACATATTTTTCTCTGTCAGGTTTAACTGTAAGACCTGCCATAGCGATATCACATTTCTGCTGACCTACTGAAAGGCAAACAGCATCAAAGTCCATATCCTGGATAACGAGTTCCTGGCCAAGGTGTTCAGCAAGGAGTGCTGCAATTTCCATATCGATACCATAGTATTTGTCGCCTTTTGTGTACTCAAAAGGTTCAAATGCAGCGTTTGTAGCAACTACAAGCTGCTCTTTATTTGCATCAAATTTTGCTGATGTAACAGCAGTAGGTTCGCCGTCACCGAAATATTTGTTGCAGATTTCTTCAAATTTACCGTTTTCTTTGATTTCAGCAATGAAGTCGTTTACTTCTTTAAGAAGTTCGGGCTGAGTCTTATCAACGCCGAAAGCATATTCTTCATTAGTCAAATCAATTTCAATAACTTTTGCTGTAACTTTTTCGCTGCCACAAGCACTAAAAAGTGACAAGCAGAGAACAAGTGCCATAACTGCTGAAAGAACTTTAACAACTTTTTTCATAATTAAACCCTCCTGAATAATTATACATAGAATATACCATATATTAAATAATTTGTCAATTATTTAACCTTTTTTATGCTGAGGTCGATTTCTTTATCGCCCCTGCCCTCAATTGATACTGTAACCTTGACTTTGCTTGATTTACCCTTAGTCTTAACCCAGAATGCCCTTACGCCACCGATAAGCGCGAACGAATCAGGACCGATAACCTCTGCATCACCGTCAATTTTAACTTTGACAAGAGTGTTATCATAAGGCAATCTGTTACCACACTGGTCAACAGAAATAATTTCAATTCGTGTTACATCGTAAGTTTCATCTTCAACAAGTTCAGTCTTATCCGCTTTAACTGTAAAGTCAAGAGAATTTGTTGCAGTCTTAGTAACTGATTTAACCATTTTGCCGTCTTTATATCCTTCGAAAGTATATGTAACCTGGCAGTCACCCCAGTTAGCAAAATACTTTGTAACGATTTCAATCATTTCTGAAATGTTCATTTTACCGTGAAGGAATGCAAAAGCAAGTTTGAGATAGTTCTGGGGAGGCATAATAAATCCATAAACACTTGCTGCACACAAAGCTGCTTTAAGATTTCTTGCAGTTACTTCATCAAGACCGTCATCTTTAAGAAGTGCATCACCGATAAAGTCGTCAGGCATAACGGGAGGATGAGGAAGATTGGGGAAACGCTTTCTGTCCGGATAAGCATAACTCTTGAACTCACCGTTTCTGTAAACTTTAACATAATCACAGTTAGTGAAAATATGAACAGGTCCCTGAATTCCACCGGGATGGTCACCGATATCCATAGATGATGAAACTTCAAGAACAGGTGTTTCATCCTGCTGTGAAGCATAGACTGCTGCTGCAAGTTTCGGAATACGGAACATATCTGTTACACCGTGATAGCAAATTTTGTCACCGCTACCAAAGTCTTTATGAGTATTGTAGTCAGCCATACACCAACCGATAGCACCGCTCGTTCTATTGCTGCCGTAGGACTGGTTCTGAACTCTTGCATGACGAAGAGCGTGTTCTGTTCTGAGTGCTTCTCTGTCAAAGCTCTTTGTGGGGAACATATGACCATTATACTCTGTAACAAGGTAAGGTGCTTTCAAGCTGGCTGATACAATTGAAGGCGGAAGAAGTTTCATTCCCTTGCCTGAATGTGAGAAGTCATTAAATGTATAAACATCTTCAAGCAGATGACTGAAAGGCATATTTCTTACGCCACCTGTCTGACGTGTGGGGTCAAGACTACGTGCAAGCTGGTTTGTAATTGTGTAGAACTCGTCACAATCTTCACCTTCGTTTACTCTGACACCCCAGAGAATTACGCTGGGATGGTTTCTGTCACGAACAATCATTCTTTCGATGTTGTCAAGACAGTTTTCTCTCCACTCACCTTCGCCAAGAAACTGCCAGCTGGGCATTTCTGTAAACACAAGAAGACCGATTTCGTCGCATCTGTCGAGGAAATGTTTTGAGTTGGGATAGTGTGAAGTTCTGACAAGATTACAACCAAGAGTGAATTTCATAAGCTCAGCATCAGCAATCTGTGCAGATGCAGGCATTGCATAACCAACATAAGGATAGCTCTGATGTCTGTTAAGACCTCTGATTTTTACTTTCTTACCATTAAGATAGAATCCGTCAGTTTTGAACTTTGCACTTCTGAAACCAAAACGGACTTTATATTCATCTTCACCGAGAATTACTGTAAGATTATAAAGTTTCGGGTTATCCAGATCCCAGAGTTCAACTTCTCCCACTTTCCATTTGTGAGAAACTTTATTACCGTCAGCCTTGATTTTTCTTTCACCAAGAACAGTTTCGCCGTCAGAGAATACAAGTTTTACAAGACCTGTGTAGCTTTCAGAAAATTCAATATCAACATCAATAAGTTTTTCATCAAAGAAAATATTTTTAGGTTTAACAAAAACATCCTTGATGTAAACGTTATCTACCTTTTCAAGCCATACTTCTCTGTAAATACCGCCGTAAACAAGGTAGTCAACTACTTTACCGAAAGGCGGAATTTCGGGTCTTTCTGTTGAATCGAGCATAACAGCAATGACATTTTTACCTGATGATACTACATCTGTAATATCAAAGCTGAACGGCGTGTAACCACCTTTATGTTCACCTACAAATTTACCGTTTACATAAACCTTGGAATAGTTTGCGGCACCCTCAAAATGAAGAATAAGTCTGCCATCAAGGTCTTCTTTTTTCAGTGTCACTATCTTTCTGTAGCAAGACACAAACTGATACATTCTTTCATCGAAATAATTATAAGGAATTTCCTTGTTGGTATGAGGTATGTTTACAGTTACAAAATCACTGTCATCATACTTTTTCTCCACCATTTCTCCAGAAAAACTCTCAGAGTATTTCCAGTCAAAGTTAATGGGAATACGCTTTCTCATACTGAATCCATCCTTTCAGAAATTTATACAAGTAAATGATAACATATTTTATTTTACAATTCAATTACTTTATCGAAATTTTATTGACACTAAGGCAATAAAAATTGTATAATTGTTTTGTAAAATAAAAGAAACGGTGGAAACATAATTATGGATAATCTTAAAATCACTGT
>JAZRQI010000293.1:0-2942 GCA_045649705.1 Acutalibacteraceae bacterium | reverse complement strand
GCTCGGATAACGCACGACGGTCAGCAAACATAAAAAGAAAAGCACACCTATCGGTGTGCTTTTTTGTTTTATGCTTCTATGTATTCTTTATCTTCTTTTTCGGCAAACAGGTTGTTGTTTTCTGAATAAATATCATAAGCGTCGCCTACAACATTTATTTCTATATCACCAATTTCTCCGCCGAATTCACCGTCAAGTGTCCACGGAACTTTTTTATCACAGGTGATTTTAACGTGCTTGGTCTTGGTGAAGATAATATTTTTACCGCTGTAATCTTTGCTGATAATTTTGTTGAGTATTCCTATAGCATCAAGGTTTCTTTTAAGACCTCTGACTAACAGGAGTTCAAAATAACCGTCATTAAGCTTGATGTTGTCGTATTTGAATACACCTGCAACTGATGTTGTGTTGGAGATAGCACCAAAATAGAAATCGTCTTCCACAACTCCGCCGTCATATTCTATTTTCATACGAGTAGGCTTGAACCCTGTCAGCATAGGAATGAAGCGGACACCTACACCGTAATATACGTAGGCATTGTGACCGAATTTGTTCTTCCATGACTGTGGTGTTGTGTAGGGAAGGTCTGATGCGATACCGAAAGAAGCAATGTAATTGAAGTATCTGTCACCAAACAAGCCTACATCATAAGTGTTTGTTTTGTTATTAAGAATCATCTGAGCGGCAGAATCCAGACCGTCAGCAATACCAAGTGTGGCTGCAAGGTCGTTTGTTGAGCCTGAGGGGATGTAGCCCACAGGAATTCTTTTGTCGATACTTAAAACGCCGTTGATTGTCTCATTTAGTGTTCCGTCACCGCCGCAGCAAATTACTATGTCGTGGTCATTGCCCATTTCTTTCACTATCTCAGTAGCGTCTTCAGGACCTTTTGTGGCTTCAACTGTAAATTCAAAATCAGCAGGTGCAAGTTTCTGCATTATTTCTTCTGCCTGAATTCTTTTACGGTCGATACCGGAGCAAGGGTTGGTTATTAAAAGAACTTGTTTCTTATCCATATCGCACATCCGTTTTAAAATAATTAGTACGTTATTTTTTTATATTTAAACACACTCAGAAAATTATAACAAAATCCGACATTAAGGTCAAGTGAAAAAGAGAATTTTAGACTAAACTGAATGAATCCTGACGGATTGTTCTGCTTCCTTTAAATCTTTTTTATAATTTTCATATAAGACTATTATTTAGGTTAACAACATATCTTCAAGAAATTTTATTGACATATTGATATTTTTTTATTCATCATTCCTTAGCTTCTGAAAGGAAACAGGCTCATCTGATTGGCTAATGATTTTTTGCACTTCTCCCAGGTCATAAGCTGTGCCTTTGTGAAGCAAAGGCTTTTTACCATATCCGTAATAATTTTTTTGTCCGGAAAAACTTCCTCCTTTTTTCTCAGAGGAAAAGGAGGAAGGCGTTTTACTCTTACTCTGATATAGCTCTTTCTCTTTATCTTTATCTTTCTCTATCTCTGTGTTACAATGTAACGCTTCGGCGTTACATTTTTCTCTTTCTCGGTGCTCTCTCACTCTTTTAGCACTTGCAGATTCCGACCCTATACAGTCTTCAAGTGCAGTTATGTAATACTTCTTCTCATCAATCTTCTCCACTGCACCGAATCTGATAAGTGTATCCAGTGTTAATTTTACTTTTTCTATATCTTCGTCAATTGCCACGGCAAGCTCCTGTTCAAATGCGGGCAACATATTTTCATAATAAATATATCCGTCATTTTCAAGAGAATGAAGCTGGATTTTCAGAAAAATCATTATCATTTTTTCACCGTCATCAAAGGTTCTGAGAATTTTTATCATCTTCTGGTCGAAGAAATCTTTCTTTAATTTCATCCAATAATATCTTTTGTTTTCACTCATATAAAACATTCCTCCTATATATAGTGAAAACAGAGCCTTTTTTCTACCGAAAGCGGTAGAAAAGTCATAAATTGTTTACAAAATTTCTTTTCAAACCCTTGACAGAGGGGATTTGGTGTTGTATAATAGTGAGGCCGTAAAGTTTCACGACTTTACAGGCGTTTTACAGAAAGGAGTCACTTTTATGGCAAAAGACCTTCAGGTTGCATTACTGCTTGATTATTACGGCGCTTTGCTCACAGATAAACAACGTGACTTCATTTCACTTTATTATGATGAGGATTTGTCCCTTTCCGAAATTGCGGAAAATGAGGGGATTACAAGGCAGGGTGTACGCGACTCTATCAAGAGGGCAGAAACACTCCTCTTCGAAATGGAAGAGAAACTTGGCTTTGCAAAAAGACTTGAGAGTCTTGATGAGGGCCTGAAAAAAATCACTGCCTATGCCTCAGAAATCAGCAAGGTCAATATGGAAACTTCTCTTTCAAGAGAAATCAGTGACCTTACTGTTAAAATCAGAACAACAGTTAACGAAATTTCCTAAAGGAGAAGCAAAATGGCTTTTGAAGGACTTGCCGATAAACTTGAAGAAGCGTTTAAAAAGTTAAAAAGTAAAGGTAGTCTTACTGAATCCGACGTCAAAGAGGCTATGCGTGAAGTACGTCTTGCACTTCTTGAAGCTGACGTTAGCTACAAGGTAGCCAAGGACTTCACCAAAACCGTAACTGAACGTGCAATCGGTGCTCAGGTTATGGAGAGCCTTACTCCCGGTCAGATGGTTATCAAAATCGTCAACGAGGAGCTTACAGCTCTTATGGGCGGCACAAAGTCACGTCTTGCAGTGGCAAACCATCCGCCTACGGTTGTTATGATGTGCGGTCTCCAGGGTTCAGGTAAAACAACACACAGTGCTAAAATCGCAATGATGCTTAAAAATCAGGGACACCGTCCCTTGCTCGTTGCGTGTGATATTTACAGACCTGCTGCTATCAAGCAGTTGCAGGTTGTAGGTGAACAGGCAGGAGTTCCCGTTTTTGAAATGGGTACTGA
>JAZRQI010000292.1:0-3347 GCA_045649705.1 Acutalibacteraceae bacterium | reverse complement strand
ATGTACGGTGCCTGCTCAACGATGGCGCTCAGTCTTGCTACTGCCTCTGTATTTGTGGCAAGCGGTGCAGTTTCCACAGCAATTGCCGCAACATCTTCACACTTCTGTTCATCTGAAAAGCAGTTTCGTTTTCCTCTTGAATACGGCGGTCAGAGAACACCAACCGCACAGAGAACCTGCACAGCCGCAGGTGCATCTATAGTCGAAAAAAACGGTGGAAAAGTTCTCATCGACAGCATTATCTACGGAAAAATATGCGATTTAGGAATTACTGATGCTAACAATATGGGAGCAGCAATGGCACCTGCAGCAGCGGACACCATTGCTCAGTTTCTTATGGAAACAAAAAGTCAGCCTGATGACTTTGACCTGATACTCACAGGAGATTTGGGTTATGTCGGAAGCGAATTACTAATAAAACTTCTGAAAAAAGATTACGGCTACGATATCCTCCCCGTTCACAATGACTGCGGAAAAATGATGTTCCACCGTGAAAGTCAGGATGTTCATGCAGGCGGTTCGGGATGCGGTTGCTCTGCGAGTATACTAAACTCCCTAATTTACAGACAACTCTGCGAGAAAGAACTGAAAAATGTTCTGTTTGTGGCAACAGGCGCATTACTCTCTCCCACGTCCACAATGCAGGGAGAATCAATTCCCGGCATCGCTCACGGAATTCTGCTGAAAGGAAAAGAATAAAATGAACCATCTTATGTGTCTTATTTCAACACTTAAATGCAGCGCAAAGGTGCTGAAACTTATCGAATGCATAAAGTTTATAACAATAATTTTCACGCTGTGTGTTTCAGCCTTCTGCACAATCAAAATGCTCAAAGACAGAAAAGTAAGAAGTCTGATGAAAATCGATTGACAAGATGTTGCAATCTCTTTATAATTTTAACAAAGGGGTTGATAACATGATTAAAGAAATGTTAGAAAAATTAAATGTCCCCTCACCTCTGGAAATCACAGGTGATAGGGTTTCTTTGAAAGAAGAATGGGAAAAGATAAGACCTTTGGTTCTTAACACAATGCTTGAAAACGAATACGGTTTTATGCCTGAAAATCCCGAAAAAGTTACGTTTGACATCAAGGATTTTGATGAAAGAAGATACTGTGCAGGCAAAGCATATCTTATGAAGGTTGATATCACATCAGAAATAAACGGAGAAAGTTTTACTTTCCCCGTTACATACGTGTATCCTAAAAAAGGCAATAAGCACAAGACAGTTGTGCACATAAATTTCCGTGACAATGTTCCTGATGAATATATGCCCACAGAGGAAATTATTGATAACGGATTCGGTTGCATCTCATTATGCTACAAGGACGTTACAAGTGATGACGGAGATTTCACAAACAGACTTGCAGGTATCATTTACAAGGATAAAAAGAGAACTGCTCATTCCTGCGGAAAAATCGCAATGTGGGCTTGGGCTGCAATGAGAGTTATGGACTTTCTTCAGACAAGAGAAGAAGTTGACAAGGACTGCATCGCAGTTGCAGGACACTCAAGACTTGGCAAGACAGCACTACTTACTGCTGCAGTTGATGAGCGTTTTGCCTGTGCACACTCAAACTGTGCAGGTTGTAGCGGAGACTCTCTTAACAGAGGCAAAAGAGACGGCAATGAATACATAGGTCATATTACTAAAAATTTCCCTTTCTGGTTCTGTGAGAAATACAAAGATTTTGCCAACAAAGATGAGGAAACACCCTTCGACCAGCACTTTATGCTCAGCCTTATTGCACCGAGAAAGGTTCACATCGCATCTGCAGAAAAAGATATATGGGCAGGTCCTGAACTTCAATTTCTCTCCTGTGTTGCCGCAAGTGAAGTTTTTGAACTCTACGACCAAAAAGGTTTCGTTTACGAGGAAGACGACTTCCTAAAAACAGGAAAATTCCTCAACGACGGAAATATCGGACTCTGCCATAGAGAAGGCACTCACTACTTCTCCCGTGATGACTGGCATGGACTGATGGATTTCCTGAATAAATAAACATCATATTTCTTATCCCGTACACAAATATACACTGTGTACGGGATTTCGTTTGTATATAAAATAAATCGTCTAATTTTTAGTATAGAATTCATTCTTGTAAAAAGCCCTTATATATAAAGGATTTTTATTTAATAATCTATAAATATTTATCTTTTAGTATGTACTTCGTTCTGTATTGCATTCTGGTAAAATATGTGTTATACTTACCCGGTAATTGTAAAAACACATAAATTTGAAAGGAGTTGTTTTTTATGGGTAGCAATACTATTCAGATTCTCATAGCAATGGTTATTTATATGGCTGCTGTTATCGGAATCGGCATAGTTTACGCCAAAAAAGCAAACAAGAGTTCAGAAAACTATTACTTGGGCGGCCGTTCATTAGGTCCCTGGGTTACAGCAATGAGTGCAGAAGCATCAGACATGAGCGGCTGGCTCCTTATGGGGCTTCCCGGTGTAGCATATTGGTGCGGTCTTGCAGATGCTGCATGGACTGCAATCGGTCTTGCAATCGGTACATACTTCAACTGGCTTATCGTCTCAAAAAGACTCCGCCGTTACAGCATCAGAGCAAACAACTCAATCACATTACCTGAGTTTTTCTCAAACCGTTTCCATGAAAACAAAAAAGTCATTATGACTGTTTCAGCACTTTTCATCCTTATTTTCTTCACAGTTTATGCAGCAAGCTGTTTTGTAACTTGCGGTAAGCTCTTCTCAACACTCTTCGGTCTTGACTATAAGCTTATGATGATTCTCGGTGCAGTGTTTGTTCTTGCTTACACAATTCTCGGCGGTTTCCTTGCAGAAAGTGCATCAGACTTTATGCAGGCTATCGTTATGATTGTTGCTCTTACAGTTATTGTTGCAATCAGCATTGTAAAAGCCGGCGGAATGAGTGCAGTTATTGAAAATGCTCAGGCAATTCCCGGTTTCCTTGAATTCTTCGGTCTTGCAAGCCCCTCTCTGAACGATGCAGGCGAGCAGATTGTTGAAGCAGGCAAACCCGTTTTCGGTACAGCTCTTGAATACGGTTGGCTTTCAGTTGCTTCTTGTATGGCATGGGGTCTCGGCTACTTCGGTATGCCTCAGGTTCTCCTCAGATTTATGGCTATCCGTAAAGAAAAAGAACTTAAAGCTTCAAGAAGAATCGCAATGGTATGGGTTGTTATTTCTCTTGCAGTTGCAGTTTTCATCGGTCTTGTAGGCAGACAGCTCTTCCCCACAGAACACCTTACAGCTTCAGGTGCTGAAAGTATTTTCATCACACTTTCAACAAGTTTCCTGCCTCCCATTATCGCAGGTTTTGTTATGGCAGGTATTCTCGCAGCAACAATCAGTT
>JAZRQI010000291.1:0-2940 GCA_045649705.1 Acutalibacteraceae bacterium | reverse complement strand
GCAAGACCGCCCTCAGATGTTTCACGGTAGTGGAATTTAAGGTCTTTACCTGTTTCGTACATTGTTTCAACAACAAGGTCAAATGAAATTTTTCTTGTAGAACTGAGGAAGTTTGCAAGATTAAGGGCGTTTATAGCTCTCATTGCGGCAATAGCGCCACGTTCGATACAGGGAATCTGTACAAGACCTGCAATGGGGTCGCAGGTAAGTCCCAGATGGTGTTCCATAGCCACTTCAGCAGCATACTCAATCTGCTCAATTCTCATACCGAAAATTTCAGCAAGGGCTGCTGCTGCCATTGAACAAGCAGTTCCCATTTCAGCCTGACAGCCGCATTCAGCACCACTGACAGATGCGTTTGTTTTAACAAGAATGCCGATAATACCTGCAACTGCAAGAGCATCAATGATTTTTCTGTCAGAGAAACGTTTCTTCTCCTGCATATATTTGAGAACTGCGGGAAGAACACTGCTTGCACCGCAGGTAGGTGCAGTTACAACAATACCACCGCCTGCGTTCTGCTCACCAACTGCGAAAGCATAAGCACAGACCATTCTGTTTTCATAAGTGATTTCACTTTCGTCAATATGCTGCTGGTCAAGAAGAAATCTTGCTTTTCTTTCAACTTTCAGACCGCCGTCAAGAATGCCGTCGGTGAGAAGACCCTCGTTGATACAGTCTTTCATAGCTGCCCAGACCTCTGCAAGAAATTCTTTGATTTCCTCACCCTCGTTTTGATAAACGTAGTCGCTGATGCGGATTCTGTGTTTTTTACAGTATTTTGCGATTTCTGCAAAAGTATTTTCTTTGTAGACTTCCTGAGGTACAACGTGAGGTCTGCCCTCGATTGCGAAGTCACCACCGCCGATGCTCATAACACGCATTTTTGCAATTTCTTCACCATTTTTGTAAGCGAAGAAATCAACGGTGTTTTCGTGAGGAAGGTCTTCTGTTTTTACATCAAAAACAAGTTCTGTTTTGATTCCGCCAAAGCCTTCGAGAATTGCCTCGTCAGTGTGGTGTCCTTTACCTGTTTTTGCGAGTGAACCGTAAAGAATGGCTTTGAAAGAGTCAGCATCAGGATTTTCTTCTCTGAAAAGTTTTGATGCCTTGAAAGGAGCCATAGTGTGTGAGCTTGAGGGGCCTTTGCCGATTTTGTAGAGTTCTCTGAGTGATTGCATTTTTACATCTCTGCCTTTTTTATAAAATTAAGAGGGGATAATATCGCTTGACGGTGCATTTTTGTTCCATTCAATAAGGGTTGAACGTACCGTCTGAGGGTTACCTGTAATAATCTGATTAGGTGAAAATGCGAGAGCTTTTATGATTTCTAACTCTGTTTCCACGTCGTAAAATGAGATTTTAAGCCAGTTTTCTTTGAACATATTCATCATAAGTTCGCTGAAAGCGTCTGCTTTGCAGTTGATTCCTACAGCACCTGACATTGAAACTTCATTTATTACACGTGAAATATAGTCAGGATCGCTTGATTTTGATTTATCTAATTTGTAATCAACATAAAAACTGATGTTACAATTTTTTCTGATGTAGGAAGCCTGATTGATGTTTACACCTGTGAAAAAGCAGTTGTTTTCCATATTGTATCTGCTTATAATTTCTCCTGCAAGTTTTATGTTTGTGGCATCAGTAAGGTGAAGATTGATATTATATTGTCTTTGAGTAGAGTTTACTGCATCTGAAATATAACTTACAAGGTATTCGAGAGGCATAGTGTTTGCACCTATTTCATCGTTCTGCGATGCGATATAGGGTGTACCGTCTTCATCAAAGCATAAATCAACTTCTATGCAGTCAGCACCGTTCTGTAATGCTGATTTTACGTAAAGGAGAGAGTTGTTTTTATTATCTCCGAACCCGTTTTTGGCAGTGATTATACCGCTTTCGGGGAAGGCATACGTATTTTCATAAAGGTCTTCTTTTGCAACTTTTACAGCCGTTTTCCTGATGGAAGGAACTGCAACGAGAACTGTGAAAGATGCCATAATTGCCACTACTATTAGACCACATAACACATAGATGAGGTTCTTTTTAGTGATTGCTTTTTTCACTTTACGTACCTCCCGTAAAGTTCAGCGGTGATTTCGTTTAACTCATCAAGGTGTTTTTCAATGTCAGCGACAAGTGCAAACTGAGTCCTTGTACGGACTAAGTTGTGTTCAGCGTAGTCTGTGTGGAAATATACGTCACCGTCAAGGTAGTCAGTGAGGAATCTCATACCGCACTCGAAAGTAAGGAGTTTTGCGGAAAAAGCAAGGTTTTCTACTTCTTCCGGAGTAAGGCTCTTACCCGCAGTTGAGAGATATCCGTCAGTATATGCTTTGTAAAGTTCAACGTTGAGCTTCATTTTTGAAGCGTCTTTTTCGTCTTCTGCAGCAGTACCTGCACCTGAACGGATAGCATCACCGAAGTCATACAGTGAAAGACCGGGCATAACAGTATCAAGGTCAAGAACACAAAGCCCAAGGTTTGACTGATTGTCAAACATAATATTGTTTATTTTTGTATCGTTATGTGTAACTCTGATGGGGAGTTTTCCCTCGGCAATAAGGTTGACAAATTTTTCTGAATCTTCTTTTCTCTGAAGAACAAAGTCAATTTCCTCTTTGACAGTATCTTTTCTTCCTGATTTGTTGTTTTCGAGAGCGATAAGGAAGTTCTGAAAGCGTTGTTTTGTGTTGTGGAAATCAGGGATTGTCTCGTGGAGTGTTTCACCGGGGAAATCAGCAAGTTTGCTCATAAAATCACCAAAAGCCGCACCTGCATTGAAGAAAACCTGAGGATTTTCAATTGTGTCGCAGGAATAAGCGTCAGTGATGAAATTCACACATCTCCAGAAAGTGCCGTCAGACATAATGTGATAAGGTTTTCCGTCACGAGCGATAACTGCGTGGAGAGTTTCGCGTTGAACGTCACCGCCTG
>JAZRQI010000290.1:0-6555 GCA_045649705.1 Acutalibacteraceae bacterium | reverse complement strand
CCTTATACTGGATGCAGTTCATTGCATAGTGGTGCTTCTTTATAAGCATATTGAAAACTTCGTTATATTTTTCGTCACCTGTTACGTGATATGTAGTTTTCAGGAATGAGAGTATTTCAAGTGAGTTTGTGCCTCTTTCATAGAACCATCTGTCATCGTTGTTGAGAAGTTCAGGTTCCCAGTTTGCCCAAGTTGTGGGAACTCCGTCAACGTCACAGAGATGGAAGTTGTTTTCAAGGATATGGTCTGTTATCTTTCTTACAACTTCTGCAATTCTTTCCTTTTCTTTCTTATCTGCCACAAGGTCATAATAAATTCCGTAAGCGAAATAGTGACCTGTCATTTCGTCAGAAGATGTTTCACCAAGCCATTCCATTTCGGGATTATCTTCGCAGACGTGCCATTCTTCCCTTACACCTGTCATAAAGTTTTCTTCATAGGAATGTCTTGTTGCTCTTGCGGTGAAGCCTGATTTGCCTGTGATTTCAGTGAGGATAATCATTGCATCAACTGCTCTTTTCGCATTTTCTTTTGCTTTCTTATCCCCTGTTACTGCATAGCGGAAGCACTGACTTGCACAGTAAAGACCTGTAAAAAGTCCGTCATTGTCTGAATTGGGAAGCCAACCTGACTCTAAATCCCCGTATTTGCGGAGGATTCTGTCAACCTGATAGCCTTCGTTTCTTGTGAAATATTTCACTGCCATTTCATCATAATGGTTTGCTTTTTCTTCAAGTGTCATTTCCTTATGAGTAATAAGGCTAATGCCTCTGGGAGTAACTGCTGCAATTGCGCCGCCGTCTGACACTGCAAGTTTTGTAACTGTAGGGTGCATAAGCCAGGGACCGAAAGAATAATATGAAATTTTACCCTCAATGAGAGTGATAAGCCCTGTGTTTGTTGCAAAGTATTTTTTGCCATCAGCAGCAAAGAACATATCGTTGAATGAGCCTGTGGGTACAGAGTAATAATCATTACCGTTGAACCAATAACTTTTGCCGTCGTAGATGTTAAGACCGTTATCTGTACCTACCCACAAGTGACCGAGAGCATCAATTGAAATGCAATTGATTGACTGACTAAGAACCCCTGTAACATTGGGAAGAAGCTCCGCCCAATGACGGCGTATGCCTTTCATCGACAAAAGACCTTCAACTGTTGAGCCGATATAAACAGTTTCACTGTATTTTGCTTTATTATCAAGTGCTGCAAGACAAACTGTACCCTCAGCAACATCCATAATTTTTGTGAATTCATCGTTTTCCATAAGGAAAAGCTCTGTTTCTGTTATAAGCCAGATTGAGTTATCAAGTGCAACTGAAATGTCAATAACAGGTGCATCAAAATCAGCAAGTTTTGTGATTTTACCTTTTTTGATTTCTGCAAGTGAGTTACCTACTGCTGCAAAGAGTCTTGAATTTCTTGTGAAAAGTTTTGAAACCTTTGCCTGAGTTTTCTTTATTTTACCGTCTGTATATACTGCAAGGCTTTCTCCGTCTGCGATGTAGAGTGTTTCACCCTCAAATGCAACAGATAATGCTTTACTTAAATCAATACCGTTTTCTTCTGTGATGAAAACTTTATCGTACTGTGTGAACTGTCCGAAATTAAGTGTTGGTTTTTTCATAGTCTTTCTCCTGTAAATATGTATTTAAAAACTAAGCCACCCTCACGCCGAGTGTTAGTAAGAAAGTATTTCTTTAAAATGTGACCTTGCGGCACAATAATGCGTTAAAAAACACCGATACGCGACAGCGTTATCGGTGTTTTTGCCTTTTCTTGTACACGCAATCTCGCATTTTAAAGTGCTTTGCAGTTTCTTAGGAAAGTAAAATTTCTTGGATTAAAGTCACAAAACGCAGCAAGGCTACCGCCTTGCGAGGCTTTTGACAAAAATGCAAGGAATTTTATCCGAGAAACAAAAACTTTCTTGCTAATACTCGGCGTAAACAGGATGGCTAATTTTTTGATTATTCTGCTGCCTGCTGTAAAGCACGTTTGAGCCAGATTTCACCGATGTCAAGTGCGGTATAGAGACCTTTTTTCTCACTTTTCTTCACAATACGCTCTCTGGGACTTACGTCAGGATCAGTTGAAAGAAGCTGAACCACAACTCTGTCTGCAACTTCTGTATCACCGAGAGGTTTTGTTGAAGTGATTGAAAGCATTACTACAAAGGGGTCTCTCATATCACCGTAATAAATGGTATTTCCGCAGCGAACCATTGGCTTATCTCTGAACATCAAAAATTCGTCCTGAACTTTTTTCTCGTCAGCCATTTGGTACAACTCCTTTAGTTTTCAAGATAAGTTTCGACAAGTTTCTGCATAAGTTCATCCCTGTCGATTCTGCGAATAACACTACGTGCATTATTATGGGTTGTAATGTAAGTCGGGTCCTCAGAAAGAATATAACCTACAATCTGATTGATAGGGTTATAGCCCTTCTCTTTCAGTGAATTGTAAACATAGGTCAGGTTCTTTTTGATTTCGTCCTCACACTCTGCTTTGATTGAAAATTTTATTGTCTTATCATCCATAGTAATACACCTCCGTATCACAATATATTATATTATACACTACATTTTGCGATAACACAATGGTTTTTTTAATATTTTTTTGTGTATTTTCTGTCAGAAACTTAACTTCTGAGAGAAATACCGAGTTTATCAAGTGCTTTTATCGCTTTTTTGACAACATTATCTGCTTCTTCGTCAGTAAGAGTTCTGTCCTCTGCTCTGAGTTTCAGGCTGAAAGCAACGCTCTTTTTGCCCTCTTCAATCTGTGAGCCTGTGTAAACGTCAAAGAGCTCAATTGTTTCAAGAAGCTTACCTGCTGCAGAGCTGATTGCTTTCTGAAGTGTGAGAACAGGAATATCTCTGTCGCATACAAAAGCAAGGTCACGTGTGCTTGCAGGGAATCTGGGAAGTTTCTTGTAAAGCTTAGGTTCTCTGCCTTTGTTGAAGATTGTTTCGATGTCAATTCTTGCAACGTAAGCCTTTTCACCGATACCGTAGTTTTCAAGAACTGCGGGATGAACTTCACCAAAGATAGCAAACTCTTCACCGTCAATTGTAAGACGAGCAGTACGTCCGGGATGGAATGTGGGGTCATCAGTTACTGCTTCAACGTCATACACGTTCAGACCTGTTTTATAAAGGATTTCTTCAACAATACCTTTGAGTGCGAAGAAATCGCAATCGCCGTACATACCGATGCAGATTTTCTGCTTTTCAAGAGGAAGACTGTCTGTACCCTGAGGAGTATATTCCATAGGAATTTCGTAGAGATATGCCTTCTCGTTTCTGTTTTTATAGTTACGTGCCAATACTTCAAGCATTGAGGGAATTGCAGTTGTTCTCATAACGCTTGTGTCTTCACCGAGAGGATTCATAATTACAACTGAATTTCTGAGTTCACTATCTGCGGGAAGATTGATTTTATCGTAATATTTGGGGCTGATGAATGAGAATGTTTCGATTTCAGTAAGACCGCATCCGAGACAGGTTGTGCGGATAAGTCTTTCAAGCTGCTGTTCCTCTGTAAGTCTTGCATTTGCAACACCTGCAAGGTCTCTGTTGGGAATTGCCTGATAGCCGTAGAATCTTGCGATTTCTTCTGAAATATCAGCCTTGTGTTCGATGTCGTTTCTGAAATAAGGTGCAGTAATAACACCATCTTCAACTGTGAAACCGATTTTTTCAAGCATTTTCTTCTGCTCTTCTGCACTTACATCAATACCGATGAAGTTGTTTACCCATTCAGGCTCAAAAGCAAGTTTTACAGCCTCTTTGGGTGTGGGGAAGCAGTCAACAATACCGTCAACCACATCACCTGCATCGAGAAGTTCTACAAGTTCAAGAGCACGTTTAAGACAAGTTTCACAACTTGCGGGATTGAGTTCTTTTTCATATCTTGTGCAAGCCTCTGTACGAAGACCGAGAGCTTTTGAAGTTCTACGAACGCTTACGCCATTGAAACAAGCAGATTCAAAAACGATAGTTGTTGTATCGTCCATAATACCGCTGTGTTCACCGCCCATAACACCTGCAACTGCAACGGGTTTATTTTCGTCAGCAATAACAAGCATATCGGGAGTGAGGTTTCTTTCAACGTCATCAAGAGTTGTGATTTTTTCACCCTCTTTTGCGTTTCTTACAATAACTTTACCGCCGTCAAGGTATCTCAGGTCAAAAGCGTGCATAGGCTGACCGTATTCGAGCATTACAAAGTTTGTAATGTCAACGATGTTGTTGATGGGTCTTACACCACTTGCACGAAGACGTTCTCTGATCCAACGGGGTGAAGATTTGATTCTTACATTTTTAACTACTGCACCGCAGTAACGGTAACATTTTTCAGGTTCTTCAATTGCAACTGAAAGATGTTCGTTAACATCTCCACCTGAACCTTTAACAACAGGGTCAGCAACTTTAAGTTCTTTGCCGAATGTTGCTGCAGCCTCTCTTGCAAGACCGATTACGCTGAGACAGTCTGAACGGTTTGATGTGATTTCAAACTCTGTGATAACGTCATTAAGACCGATAGCATAGTGGATATCCATACCGAGAGTTCTGTCGCAATCTTCACCAAGAACGAAGATACCGTCTTCAACTGCATAGGGGAAATCGTGGATTGTAAGGCCGAGTTCACCAAGTGAACAGAGCATACCGTTACTTTCAACTCCGCGGAGCTTACCTTTTTTGATTTTGTGGCCGCCGAAAACTACTGAGTTATCCATTGCTACGGGTACGATATCACCTGCTGTCAGGTTCTGTGCACCTGTAACAATCTGAATGTTTTCTTCTTTACCCACATTTATCTGACAAATCCAGAGGTGGTCAGAATCGGGGTGTCTTTCAAGGCTTTCAACTTTACCTACAATAATATTCTGAAGTTCTGCGCCTTCTGCTTCAAAGCTTTCAACTTTTGAACCTGAAATTGTCATATCATCAGCAAACTGTTTGTCGCTGACATCAAGTTCAACATAATCATTTAACCATTTTTTAGATAAATTCATTGTCAGACACTCCTTTCATTAAAACTGACCGAGGAAACGCATATCGTTCTCGTAAAGTAATCTCATATCATCAATATCAAAGCGGAACATAACAAGTCTTTCAAGACCTACACCGAAAGCGTAACCGCTGTAAACTTCAGGGTCAACACCGCAAGCCTTAAGAACCTTGGGATGAACCATACCTGCACCGAGAATTTCGATGAAGCCTTCGCCCTTACACATAGGACAACCCTTACCACCGCACTTAAAGCATGTTACGTCGATTTCACAAGAGGGTTCTGTAAAGGGGAAATGGTGGGGACGGAGACGGATTTTTGTGTCTTCGCCATAAAGTCTTTTTGCGAATGCTTCAAGAGTACCTTTAAGGTCACCCATTGTAATACCCTTGTCAACAACAAGACCTTCAATCTGATGGAACAGAGGTGAATGTGTTGCGTCAACTGCGTCTGAACGGAAAACTCGTCCGGGAGAAATTACTCTGATGGGAGGAGCCTGTTTTTCCATAACACGAATCTGCACGGGAGATGTCTGAGTTCTCAGGAGCATATTTTCTGTGATATAGAAAGTGTCCTGTGTATCACGTGCAGGGTGATCTTTAGGAATATTGAGTGCTTCAAAGTTGTAGTAATCCCACTCAACCTCAGGTCCTGTTGCAATGTCAAATCCCATTCCGAGGAAAATGTCCTTAACCTCATCAAGAACAATGTTAAGAGGATGTTTGTGACCAAGTGCTGATTTCTTACCGGGCATTGTTACGTCGATTTTTTCCTCTTTGAGTTTTTTGATAAGTTCTTCTTTTTTGATTTTTTCATCTGTCGCTTCAACGAGTACTTCAATTGCTGAACGTACTTCGTTTGCAAGCTGACCCATTACAGGTCTTTCTTCGGGAGAAAGTTTACCCATCTGCTTTAAAACAGCAGTAAGTTCACCTTTCTTACCAAGATATTTAACTCTGATGTTTTCGAGTTCCTGCTTAGTTGATGCAAGTTCGAGAGCTGCTTTGGCATCTCTTGCAATGCTTTCAAGCATTTCTTTCATAGTAGTCTTCCTTTCATACATAATTTAACAAAATAAAAAAGCTTCCGCCCCTGACAAGGGACGAAAGCATAAAATTACCTTCCGCGGTACCACCCTTATTTTTGCACTGTAACAGAGCAAACACTCTTTCTCCTCTTACGTGGGAAACACGTCAAAGCCTACTGTGATTTTCAGCCAGCCGCTCCAAAGTGAACTTCGGTGTTTTTCAAAATAAACAGGATTTCAGCCTCGTCCCGTTCTCTCTGGAAATTGAGTTAAAACACTTACTCTCTTTTTCATTGCGTTTGGGATATAATAACATAAAACTCTGAAAAAAGCAAGAGTTTATGCGGATTTTTTCTTTAATTCAAGTTGCGAGAGAACTATTCCCACAAAAATAAGTGCACATCCGATATACGCAGACACAGTCATTGTTTCGTTCTGCAGAAGAACTCCGCCGATTGCTGCAAAAACTGATTCCGTTGACAGAACAATTGCCGAGAATGTAGGGTCTGCATC
>JAZRQI010000289.1:0-4814 GCA_045649705.1 Acutalibacteraceae bacterium | reverse complement strand
TCTGCTGCATCTGCACAAGCATTGAAGATGTTAACCATAATACCGTGAAGTTTTTCGTCAACTTCTTCTCTTGACCATGAAAGACGCATGCTGTTCTGGCTCATTTCAAGAGCTGAAACTGCAACACCGCCGGCGTTAACTGCTTTTGAAGGAGCAACTACTACGCCGTTTTCGCAAAGATACTTAACTGCTTCGTCTGTTGTGGGCATATTTGAAACTTCGATGTAGTATTTAACACCGTTAGCAACGATTTTCTTAGCATCGTCAATCTGAACTTCGTTCTGTGTTGCACAAGGCATAATAACGTCTGCTTTAACACCCCAGGGTTTTTCGCCGGGGAAGTATTCAGCACCGAATTTGATTGCGTAATCTTCTACCTTGTCGCGGCCTGATGAACGCATTTCAAGCATATAAGCTGCTTTTTCTTCTGTGATGCCGTCTTTGTCGTAAACATAACCGTCGGGACCTGAAATTGTAAGAACTTTACCGCCGAGCTGATTGATTTTAAGAGCTGCGCCCCAAGCAACGTTACCGAAACCTGAAAGAGCAAAAGTTTTGCCTTTGATATCTTCGCCCCATTTTGTAAGAACTTCGTTACAGAAATAAACTGCACCGAAACCTGTAGCTTCAGGACGGATAAGGCTGCCGCCGTAAGAAATGCCTTTACCTGTAAGAACAGCATTTTCAAAGTTGTTGCAAACTCTCTTATACTGACCGAAAAGGTAACCGATTTCTCTTGCGCCAACACCGATGTCACCTGCGGGAACGTCAACGTGTGAGCCGATGTGACGTGAAAGCTCTGTCATAAAGCTCTGGCAGAATCTCATAACTTCAGCGTCTGACTTACCTCTGGGGTCGAAGTCTGAACCGCCTTTACCGCCGCCGATGGGGAGGCCTGTAAGTGAGTTTTTGAAAATCTGTTCAAAGCCGAGGAACTTGATGATACCTTCATAAACTGAGGGATGGAAACGAAGACCACCCTTGTAAGGACCGATTGCGCTGTTGAACTGTACTCTGAAACCACGGTTTACCTGTACTTTGCCGTTGTCATCTACCCACGGAACGCGGAATTTGATGATTCTTTCGGGTTCAACAATTCTTTCTACGAGGTTAGCCTCAACATATTCGGGATGTGCCTCGATAACAGGTTCGATTGATTCGAGAACTTCTTTAACTGCCTGATGGAATTCCGGTTCGCCGGGATTTCTCTTTTTCATGTTCTCATAAACATTTGACAAATATTCGTTCATGATTTTACCCCTTTTCCGCTGAGAGCCCTTTAAATATATAAAGGCTCAGCAATTAAAATTATTTCATTTTACATTCTATTATCAATATGTTAAAAAAATGTTGCGAAATAATTACTATTCTATGAACAGCGAATTATTCCGCAACAAAACTTTCAAATTATATTATTCTTCTGAATTCAATTTAGCTTCTTCAATAACTTTCTGAGCAATATTTGCAGGAGCATCTTCATATCTTGCAAATTCGATTGTGAAATAGCCCTTACCGTGTGTTACTGAACGGAGAATTGTAGCAAAGTCACCCATTTCACTCATGGGAACATCTGCAACTATTTCGCTCATCTTGGGTTCTTCAGCAGGACCCATACCGAGAACACGGCCTCTGCGCTTTGTGATATCACTCATGATATCGCCCATCTTACGGTCCTGCATATATGCTTTAAGTGTACCGATGGGTTCCTGAATTGTAGCCTGTGCATTAGGCATTGCGTTTTTGAAAGCAAGGCTTGCTGCAGTTTTGAACGCCATTTCAGATGAGTCAACGGGATGATATGAGCCATCGTAAAGAACAGCCTTAACACCAACCATGGGATATCCTGCAAGGAATCCGCGTGCAACGCTTTCTCTGAGACCTTTTTCAACTGCGGGGAAGTAGTTCTTGGGAACTGAACCGCCCACAACTTCAACGTCAAATACAAGGTCCATTTCTTCACAGGGTTCAAATCTTACCCAAACGTCACCGAACTGACCATGACCGCCTGACTGTTTCTTATGACGTCCCTGAGCCTCAACCTTTTTACGTATTGTTTCTCTGTAAGCAACTCTGGGAATTGCAAGGTCGATTTCAACACTCATTTTATTAAGCTTTGAAACTACAACGTCAAGATGCTGTTCACCGAGACCTGCAACAATCTGTTCTCTTGTTTCGTTATCAATGTAGAACTTGATAACCGGGTCTTCGTGCATAATCTTTGTCATACTTGCAGCAACTTTTTCTTCTTCGCCCTTCTTACGGACTTTAACTGCACGTGAAAGACAAGCTTCAGGGAATTTAACTCCGTCAAGGAAGTAAACTTTCTTCTGTTTGCAGAGAGTATTACCTGTTCTGAATCCGCCAAGCTTTGCGATAACGCCGATATCACCTGCGGGGATACAAGCAGTTTCTTCCTGTTTTGAACCTTTGACAAAAATGATTTTACCCATTTTTTCAAGCTGTTCTTTGTTAGCATTGTAGGGCTGAACATCAGGTGTAATTTTACCGCTTACAACCTTGAAGTATGACATCTTACCAACATAGGGGTCAGCAACTGTCTTGAAGCAGATAGCAGCAAGGTCACCGTTTTCGTCACATTTGAGTTCAACTTCGTTACCGTCAGCATCTTTTGCGATTTCGCCTGCAGCTTTTTCAGCAGAGGGAACGTCGTAAACCATAGCGTCAAGAACAAGGTCAACCGCTTCCATATTATAGCCTGAGCAAGCATAAGCAGGAATAACATCACCTGCTGCAACGCCTTCACTAAGACCGCGTACAATTTCTTCCATTGTGAATTCTTCACCTTCGAAGAATTTTTCCATAAGTTCGTCGTCAGCTGTTGCAACTGATTCGATAAATGCTTCTCTCATAGAAGTAATTGTATCATCAGCAGGAACATCAACCTGAGTTGCAACACCATTATTATATGTATATGCTTTGTTTGTGATAAAGCTTACATAGCACTTAACTTTGTCGTTTTCATAATAGGGAACAACAACGGGACAGATTTTTGTGCCGTATTCTTCTTTAAGTGCATCAATTGTTTTATAGTAGTCGGTATTTTCAGCATCGCACTTTGTGATAGCGATAATCTTGCTGATACCTCTTTTTGTTGCGGCTTTGTATGCTTTTTCAGCACCAACGTCAAGTGCTGAACCTGCAGCAGTAACGATAAGTGCGCAGTCAGCAGCACGCATACCTTCACTCATACCGCCGGCAAAATCAAAGAAACCGGGAGTGTCGAGAATATTGATTTTTGTATCTTTCCATTCAACTGCAGCCATTGCAAGAGAAACAGATGTCTTTCTCTTCTTTTCCTCTGCGTCAAAGTCAAGAATTGTATTTCCGTCAGCAACTCTTCCGAGTCTGTCTGTTGCTTTTGTAAGATAGAGCATTGCTTCACAAAGAGAAGTTTTACCTCTGCCGCCGTGACCGGCAACCACAATATTTCGAATGTTTTTAGCATTATAGGCTTTCACCTAAATTCCTCCTTTGTATCCTTGTTTGTTGCACTTACATTTTTATTCTGCAACCGTAATACTCGTTCATTATATCACGCGTTTTGGAAAATTTCAATAATTTTTTTCAAAAAAGATGAAAAAAATTATATACTTTTTGCAATAATGCACAAAAATCGATGATTTATTGCTTTTCGATAATAAGAAATTGACTTCTTAATACGTGTGTGATATATTTTTTGAGAGGTGATACTTATGAAAACTATAAAAACAGGCGTACTCTTTGATATGATAAAGCAGGTTCCGCGCTTTCTCATAACTGACATATACAACATCGAAGAATGGAGAACCGTTGACGGCATTCACAGCGACTACGGTGTTCTGGAAAAATGGGAAGGCACCGATAAAATCAGAAAATTGGGTGACACCTGGGAAACAGGATACCATCGAACCACCTGGTTCAGTGCTGATTTCACTATCCCCGAGGAACTTACAAACAAAAAACTCTATCTTGAAATAAACTTCGGCGGTGAAGCAATTGTCAGAATCAATGGCAAAATCGTAGGCGCAGTCAGTTCAAATATGAAATCCGGATGGGTAAACCGCGACCAGATTTTCCTGCCAGAATACACAAAAGCTGGCGAGGTTATCCATATTGAAATTGAAAACGCTCTGAACTCAGCAGGATTCTGTGACTATGCAATGGAAGGCGCAACAAAAGAAACATATACAATGGAAAAAGCAAGAATCGTTGCCGTTGACCCTGTTTGCGAAAGCTACATATACGATATCAATACAATATGGAATTCCTTACCCTTTGTTGAGGACAGATACATAAATGCAAAACTCTACGAGGCTCTGGATGACTCTGTTCATATGGTAGATTTTGATTTTGACAGTGATACAGGCAGAAAATCAATAGTTAAAGCTAAGAAATATTTAGACGAGCAACTTAAAAAGATTTCCTATATCCCCACTTCAACAGTTTATATGACAGGACATTGCCACATCGATATCGCTTGGCTTTGGGAAGTAAGGGAGACCGTCAGAAAAACTGCCCGTACAATGGCAAACAATCTTGAACTTATGGACAGATATCCTGATATGATTTTCACACAGAGTCAGGCAATTCTTTACGACTTTCTCAAAAGTCATTACCCTGAAATATATGCAAGGATTAAAGAAAAAATTAAAGAAGGCAAGTGGATTATAGAAGGTAACTCCTGGGTTGAAGCAGACACAAACGTTGCAAACGGCGAGTCACTTATCCGTCAACTTCTTTACGGCAGAGAGTTTTTCAGAAATGAATTCGGTGTGGAAAGCGATACCTATTGGCTTCCTGACTGCTTCGGTTTC
>JAZRQI010000288.1:0-2377 GCA_045649705.1 Acutalibacteraceae bacterium | reverse complement strand
TCATCACTTCTTCTCTGTTCATATTAACCCTCCTCTTTTTCATAAGTACAGTATAATACCAACGCCTGAAAAAGTCAACAAAAAAGAGGTCGGCTTTGCCGACCTCTTAAAATTTAAAAATTATTCGAAAATAATTACTGCATTTGCAATGCCTTCAACCATGTAAATAAGAACTCTTGATGCGGCATCGCTGTTTACATTATGAGCAACCACTTCACCCATCGAACCTGTTGAGATTCTAAGGTTTTCTGCAGCATCAATATCAATCTTATATACAGGAACTGTATCTGCTACTACAACTGATTCTGAACCTGTCTCTGCAGCTGTGTAACCAGGTGTAGCCAGCAATGTGCCGCTTCCCTTAGCATATACCGTAGCAAGAAGCACACGGAAATCTGCAGTTACATCGTCTGTCGTTTCATTTTCCCCTCTGAACCAGTAGTTACCATTATAGTCGAATGAAGGAGATACAACAGGATCTGCACCTGTAATTTTGTCAGATGCAACTGTTCCAAGGTCAGCAAGTACTTCTACATCTTCAACATATTTATCTGCACCAATCGCTACACGAATAATATCGCCAACCTCTAAGAAATCAATATCCTCCACATCTTCATAGCAAGTAATTTCAGAGCCGTCGGTAACATCAATAAGTGTAAGCTTGGTTGTTTCAGTATCCTTATAGAGTACTGTGCCCTTTTCCTTTACAATTAAGGGTTTGTTTTCGTCAGTAATTGTAGCACCCAATGAACCTTCTGCTACACCATAGAGATATACGCAACCAACTACGCCAGCTGATGACGTATTTACAAACTGAGCATAGTATTTCTTACCTGCTTCAAATAAATTATTTGTCTTTGACTGATATGTACCTGACTCTCTGTTCTGAGGGACATAGAGAATAGGTGTTGAACTTGAAACTCTGTACTGACCGAAGGTTGAACCATCTACTGTACATGTGATACCATCCGAATTAACCTTATTTATGATGTTAAGTGATGTTGCAGGGTCGCCTGTTGTAGCATTTGTAATAATGCCACTGATTTGACCTGATTTATCAAGTGCAAATTTTACAGGCTGAGAATAATCTATCTCAGGGCTTATGTCATTAGGCGCAACTGATGAATCAAAACCTGTGTTTGCTGCGTCAGCACTTTCCTTTAATTTCGTCTTAACGTCTACAAAATCTTCATTTTTTGTTATATTATAGCTCTTACCATCAATTTTAATCTTATCTGCAAGCTTTAAAATCTCACCTGTAAGTGTTGAGTTAGATGCCTGAGGCTTATAAATCATTACCCAGATTTCAGGATTTGATGATGAACCCATTTCTTCTAATGATGCAATATAACCATAGTTGTATGTTGCCTCTGCTGCAGGTACGTATCTTGCTACCTTACCAAACGCATCAAGTGTCAGATACACAAACATACCTGTTGCCATAGGTTCTGTACCAGGTGCAGACCATGCATTGGGATATATTGTAGTATATACAGCGTTACCTGTGTTCAATTTAATCTGTGTTTCAGGTGCTGTTGTCATAAATTCGATAGTACCGCTTACAGACTTTGTTGATACTAAAACTTCAATTACCTTACTGTCTGAACTCTGCGAAATTGAGAGAATGTGGTTTTCTCTGATTGAAGATAATGCGTAATCTGAACCGTTTGACTTGATTGTAACATCCTTTGTTCTGTCTGTTACGTCTAAAACAATACCAGATGTGAAGATATTCTTACCGAACACTTTATAGCTCTTTGTATCAACAGACTGTACAACCATTGTGTCATACGTCTTTAAGAATGCAACGTCAGCAGACTGATTTACCTGTGAACTTACTAATGTGATATAACCAGCCTTTGTGCCATAGCCACCAAGAAGTGTCTGTAAATTATCGCTCGCAGGCTGACCGTTCCAGATAACATACGCTGTTGACTGATAGTCAATTGTTTCTGTTTCTGTACGTTCTTCATTTGTATAGTACTCGATAGAGGATTCATCATAAGCATAAATCATATCAAGTTCAATCTTGGTTGTTTCGTTCTTTCTGGGCTGTAAAGCAATGCTTGAAGCCACATCAACTGTAACACCAGACTCTTCTTCGTAATAAATTGTAACACTTCTGCCTAAGTATTCATAGATATCAAAACCTTTAAGTTCGCTGATATCAAAAGCTTTAGAACCCACTAAAATTTCATTTTTGCGGCAAGCTTCAAGTGTTGGATCAGAATAAAGTGCTACACCATAGCCTGCGGATACCTGACCTTCATATTTTTTGCTTGTGCTAACTTCTTCACGAAGTGAGCCTCCCGGCTGACCATCCTGAATCTGGTCTGCATCTAACATATTGTCAATTAACTGCGCTACTGCGCCACGG
>JAZRQI010000287.1:0-2252 GCA_045649705.1 Acutalibacteraceae bacterium | reverse complement strand
GTTGAGTAATAATAGTAAGCAGATGCAATAAGGTTCATATCAGTTGAGCCTTTGTAACTGCCCTCCTCTGCATCAAGACCCAGCCAATCGCCGAAATGGTCTTCCTGAATCCAGAGATTATTTGTTGCGATTGAATCAAGGTAATCTACCCATTTTTTCATTGAGGGGTACTGTGTTTCAAGAATTTCCTTTTTACCGTATGTCAGATAAATCTGCCATGGACAGATTGTTGCAGCATCTGCCCATGCAGCTGATGAAGTTGCGTTTTCTTCATCATCAAACCAGCCAAGGTCAGGGATAACGTGAGGCACTTTACCGTCTTTGCACTGTTCTGCTGCAAGGTCCTTAAGCCATTTTGAGAAGAACTTGTAAACGTCAAAGTTATAACTTGCAGTCTTTACGAAAACTTCAGCGTCACCTGTCCAGCCGAGACGTTCGTCACGCTGAGGACAGTCTGTGGGTACATCAAGGAAGTTACCCATCTGACCCCAGATAATGTTGTGGTAAAGCTTGTTGAGCATTTCGCTTGAACAGTTGAAATAACCTGTTCTTTTCATTTTTGAATAAACTGCAATTGCAGTGAAGTTTTCAAGGTTGATTTCGTCTGTAAAGCCTGTAAGCTTAATATATCTGAAGCCCTGGAAAGTGTAATGGGGCTTGAATGTACGCTGGTTACCGTCACAGATAACTCTGATTTCGTTCTTTGCTGCACGAAGGTTTTCTGTGTAGAACTCTCCGTCCTTATCAAGAACTTCAGCGTGAGTGATAACAAATTCGTCACCTGCATTGCCCTTGAATTTGAACTCTACATAACCTGTAAGGTTCTGACCGAAGTCAATAACTGTGTCACCTGAGGGAGTTGTGATAATTTCTTTTGCAGCAAGTCTTTCCTGCTCACAGATTTTTTCACCCTCCTGAGGAATGAGAACATCTTTTGACTCGTCAGCATCTATAACAGCGTTGCCGAGAACTGTGATTTCCTTTGTAGTATCAAAGGTTTCACCGTTATACATATTTGAAAAGAGTGTCTGTGAAGATGCGTAGTCCCAACTGTCATCAGTTACAATTTCAGTTGTTTCACCGTTTTCGTTTTCAATTTCAATTGATGCGATAACCTTCACGTCTTTGAAAGATTTGTCGTGCATCATCCAACCGAAACCTACACCGATTTCGATTTTGTTTTCACCGTTTTTAAGCATTGCGGTAACGTCATAAGTCTGATACTGCAATCTCTTTTCATACATTGTCCAACCGGGAGCAAGAACGTAGTCACTTACTCTTTTTCCGTTTATGTAAAGGCAATAAACACCTTTTGATGTTACAGAAATCTCTGCTTTTTTCGGGTCTGAAACCTCAATAATTTTTGAAAAAACAGGCACAACATCGCCCATAGGCTGACCTGCTTTAATCCAGTTAGCGTTTAAAATGCTCATAGTTTAGTCCTCGATTCTTACTTTAAATACAAGTTTGATCACTTCTTCGTTATCTCCTACTTTAAGGCAGGGCATATGCGCATCCTGAGGATAAAGCACGAGGAAATAACCGGGTTCCATAAGGCAGAGTGTACCTGTTTCGCTTGTGTAGAAAGCGATGTCTCCGCCGTCTGTGAAAGGCTTTGTAACTGTGCAGGTGTCAAGGGGTGTAACACCGATATATTCTCTGCCCTTGAGAACAACCTGAACATCAGCATATTTTATGTGAGATTCGTACTCTGCACCCTCGTGTTCTTTAGGGAAGTAGGTTGCAGGAGCAACGAAGAGATTGTCACCGTCAAGGTCAACACGTTCCATTTTCATTTCGCCTTTTGTGTACTCTTCAATAAACTTCTGAATTGTTCCGAGTTCAGGCATAGTTTTTTCATAGTAATTCATATTTTTTACGGTATCAAAAATCATAAAAAACACCTCCAAATTTACTTGATTTAAATATAACATATTTAGGAAAAAAGTCAAGAAAAAACCGACTGATTTCTCAGTCGGTTTCAGTTATTATTTCTTCATTTCAATCATATCGCGGTATGAGATGAGTTCGATTCCGTGAGCGTTGAGGTGCTGTTCAGTTTTGGGGTCTTTCATAATCTGATATTCCCACACTCTGTCACGCCATCTACCTGTGATACCCTTGATTTCATCGCATTCAACTGAGGGATGAACGTAAGTTTCACTGAAACCTGCAGGAATCTGCACAAGGTCTTCAAGGAACATTTCACGGTATCTTTCGTAGCTTGTTCTCATTTCGTCATTCCATTTGGG
>JAZRQI010000286.1:0-6819 GCA_045649705.1 Acutalibacteraceae bacterium | reverse complement strand
GTATAGTATTTTTTGTTTTTGAGTTTATCGGGGAGATACTGCTGTTCTACCCAATGGTTGGGATAATCGTGGGGATAATTATAGAACTGTCCTTTGTTCTGATTATCTTCTCCGTCAAAGTGTTTATTCTGCAAGGTTCTGGGGATAGGTCCTGAGTTTCCGTTTCTCAAATCCTGTGCTGCCATATCGTAGGCCAAGTATGCTGAATTTGATTTGGGACTGTTGCACACAAGCACCACTGCATCTGCAAGCGGGATTCTTGCCTCGGGAAGTCCTACCATAAGCGCAGAATCAACTGCCGCTTTGACGATGGGGATTATCATGGGGTAAGCCAGTCCCACGTCTTCACAGGCACACACAAGAAGTCTTCTGCAAGCAGAGGGCAAATCCCCTGCCTCTAAAAGTCTTGCTAAATAATGCACTGCCGCATCAGGGTCAGAGCCTCGCATTGATTTCTGGAATGCCGAAAGGATGTCGTAATGCTCATCACCCTCACGGTCATATTTCATTGCACTTTTCTGAGTAAGCTCTTTTACGTTTCCAAGGGTGATTACTCTTTTTGAGTCCTTTATTCTCGTTGAAAGAACGCTCAGCTCCACCGTGTTGATGGCTTTTCTCACGTCACCGCCGCAGCCTGATGCAATGTGTTTCACTGCATCTTCTTCAACTTCTATGGTTTCACCAAGATGTTCTTCGTAAAGTCTGAAACCACGTCTTACTGCTTTCATAATATCCTCCGCATCAACAGACTTGAACTCAAACACTGTTGAACGGCTGAGAATAGCGTTATAAACGTAGAAATACGGGTTTTCCGTAGTTGATGCAATGAGAGTGATTGAACCGTTTTCGATATACTCAAGGAGTGACTGCTGTTGTTTCTTATTGAAATACTGAATCTCGTCAAGGTACAGCACTACACCATTAGGACTCTGGAAAGTATCAAGACTTGCCACGATTTCCTTGATATCTGAAATTGACGCGTTTGTTCCGTTGAGTTTACAAAAGCGTCTGTTTGTGTTTTTTGCAATTATTTCGGCAAGTGTGGTTTTGCCCACACCTGAAGGACCGTAGAAAATAAGATTGGGAATGTTACCGCTGTCGAGAATATTTCTCAGAGCCTTTCCCTCGTCAAGCAAATGGTGCTGACCGACCATATCTTCAATTGTCTGCGGTCTTATCATATCTGCAAGCGGTGAAGACATTGCCTGTCGCCCCTTTCTGCTTTTAATTCAATCCCATAGAGAAAATAAATCTCAGAAGATAGTATATTGACATTCCTATAAGGAACACATTGAGAAGTGTTGTTCCGCCTTTTGCGTAAAGGTAAGTGAGGTATGCACTCTGATTCGGAACAATCTCTTTGATTTTGTTTACTGATTTCTTAATATGGTCAAGATAAATTTTGTTTGCGAAAATACCTGCAACAAAATTCACAACCAGCATCAGAACAAAACAACCGAAAATCAGCGCAACCTGAGTAGGATGGCTCATAACACCCTCTGCAATCAATTCGCTGAGTTGCTCATAAAGAGCCATATCAACATTTTCCTGCATAAATGCGTTCTGATTTTCAAGAATGAAGCCGAAAGCTTCACTGCAAATCTGCATATAGAAAGTCATAACAAAACAGAGTATTGCCACCATTATTCCTGCAAGAGCAAAACCTGCTTTATATATTTTTCTGTAAAAGAACCAGTAAGGTCCGAGAAGAAATGCAGCAAGGTTGAACTTGGGTTTTCTGTCGTTCACCTTTGCATCAAGGAAGGTTTTGATATAACTTTCCTTTCTTGCCTGAATGAAACAGGCAGCTTCCCCTACCGTTACAGTTTTTTCACTGTCGATGAAATCCTTATCATCAACAGGTTTACCCTCAATAAAAACAGTGTTCTGATGAGGTGTTTCAAATTGCTTTATAATACGTTCATTGAGAATCATTCCGCAGTTTGAACAGCCGATAGCATTTTTCTTGTTTTCTGCACCGCATTCAGGACATATTACTGTATCTTCAACTTTTTCTGTTTTTATTTCAGGAGCCTGGACAGGTTCCTCTTTTTCATTTTTTGTCCACACGAAGCCGTCTTGGTGCAGATGTTCATTTCCGCAGTGACCGTTTTCGTTGTAACAGTTTCTGTGATGAGGTGTTGCACACTCAGGGCATACAACAACATCATCATTTTCTTTGAAAACGTCTCCGCAAACGGGACATTTTTCATTTTCGTATCTCATTATTTTTTTACCTTTTTATCTGTATTTTCCTTATCCGATGTAAGAATATAGGACACATTCCATAAGATAATTGCCGCAAACAGCATTATCATCATTATCCAACCACCGGAAAGGTTTATTACTTCAATTTTCGTAATCATACCGAGCCAGGGTATATCAAGAAGTGAGCCAAGTGTTACTTTGCCTGAAACGATGGGAAGCACTAACTTATCAAAACTTGATTTAAGAAAAATAAGTGAAATTATACCTGCACCGCTGAGTATCATTCTGGGCAGTTTTGCTTTTGATACAAGCGATACTATCGCTGTTACAAGCGCGATAACAAGAACAAGTGCAAAGCAGATAAGCACAGGCTTGATAAGCGGTACAAAAACTTCAAGGTTTGGATTGATTTCAGTATTACCGGCAAAAAGTTCTTTGATATCAACGTCGAAATCTTTAAGTAATTTATAGATATTGTAAAGACTGTAATCGTCTTCTGTCCAACCCTGGTCGTTTGCATTGCTTATATATTCGCCTGTAACACCGCCAAGTAATCCGTTTGCAATGCCGTACACTGTAATCTGATAAATCCAATGGATAATCGGTGCAAAAAAGGCCGCCAGTATTACGCCGAATGAAAGCAGTGCGCAAACTATTCTGTCAACTATTTTCATAAATATAACCTACCTTACATTATTTTGCAGGTTTCCATGAGGAGTTAAGTCCTACTGTTCTGTTGATAACAAGGTTGTCTTCTGTACTGTCTTTATCTACGCAGAAATAGCCCTGTCTCATAAACTGGAACATATCGCCCTCTTTGATATTTCTGAGTCCGCCTTCAAGAACACTGTCTTTAAGAACGATAAGTGAATCGGGGTTAAGGTTTTCTTTGAAGCTTCCCTTTGATTCATCTGAGGGATTTTCAACGTTGAAAAGTCTGTCATAAAGACGTACTTCTGCTTTTACGCAATCGTCTGCACTGACCCAATGGAGTGTACCCTTGACTTTTCTTCCGTCAGGTGTTTCACCGCCACGGCTTTCGGGGTCATATGTGCAGTGAAGACAAGTAACATTGCCTTCTTCATCTGTTTCGTAACTGTTACAGGTGATGTAGTAAGCACTCTTAAGTCTTACTTCATTGCCGGGGAACAGACGGAAATATTTCTTCACAGGCTCAATCATAAAGTCGTCCTGTTCAACATAAAGGTTTCTTGAGAATGTAACTTCTCTCTTGCCCAGTTCAGGCTTATCGGGGTTATTTTCAACCTCGATAACTTCTGTCTGTCCTTCGGGATAGTTGTCGATAACAACCTTAAGAGGACGGAGAACTGCCATAGCTCTGGGTGCATTCTGGTTAAGGTTATCTCTTACACAAGCTTCAAGCAGACCGTAGTCAACTACGCTGTAAGCCTTTGAAACACCGATTTTATTACAGAATTCACGGATAGCTTCAGCGGGATAACCGCGTCTTCTCATACCGCTGAGTGTTGCCATACGGGGGTCGTTCCAACCGCTGACAATACCGTCGTTAACAAGTGCAAGGCACTTTCTTTTACTTGTGAGTGAATAGTTCAGGTTAAGTCTTGCAAACTCAATCTGTCTGGGAGGCTCAACAAGACCAAGTTCCTTTAAGAACCAGTCATAGAGAGGTCTGTGGTTTTCAAATTCAAGTGAGCAGAGTGAGTGTGTAACTTTTTCAGCAGCATCTGAAAGAGGATGTGCAAAGTCATACATGGGATATACACACCATTTGTCACCTGTCTGATGGTGAGAAACGTGAGCAATTCTGTAAATAACAGGGTCGCGCATATTGATGTTGGGAGATGCCATATCAATTTTTGCACGGAGAACTCTTGCACCGTCGGGGAATTCACCGTCAGTCATTCTCTTGAACAAATCAAGGTTTTCTTCAATTGAACGATTTCTGTAGGGACTTTCCTTACCGGGTTCTGTGAGAGTACCTCTGTATTCGCGCATTTCCTCTGCAGTAAGGTCGCAGACAAATGCTTTACCCATTTCGATAAGCTTTACTGCACATTCATAGATGAAATCAAAGTAGCTTGATGCATAGTAGCAATCGTTCCATTTGAAACCAAGCCATTCAATATCTTCCTTGATTGCGTCAACGTATTCCATATCTTCCTTGCTGGGGTTTGTATCGTCAAGACGGAGGTTGCAAAGACCGTTGTATTTCTTCGCAGTTGTAAAGTTGATGCAGATAGCCTTTGCGTGACCGATATGAAGATATCCGTTGGGTTCGGGAGGGAAACGAGTCTGAACGCGTGAATAAACTCCGTCTTCCAGGTCTTTATCGATAAAATCGTGAATAAAGTTGGAAGCGGTTTCTGTTTTGTTTTCTTCAATAATTTCTGCCATTATTTTTCAAGTCCTTTCATTGCACTGTCGATTCTTGCCATTACTTTATCTTCACCGAGAAGCTGCATAATTGAATACAGGTCGGGAGTATTTCTGCGTGATGTCATTGCGATTCTGATAACTGTTGAAACATCACCTACGTGACCCTTGAAAGCATCGGGATTTTTCTTGTACTCTTTAACATTGGGAGTAAAGCCAAGTCCCTCGCACATATCCTTGATACGTGTAAACCACATATCCTTATCATCAGACTGATTGTAAACTGTCTTGTAAGTTTCAAGAATATTTTTTGCATCCTCTGATGATATATTTTCAGGCATTGTGTAATCGGGAGTATAAATTTCATCGTAGAAATATTCGATATAGGGTTTGATATCGCTCCACTTTGAAATATCCTTACGGGGTTTGTTACCTCCTCTGTCGATTGAGAGGATGCCCTCAGCATATTTTTTATCCTGAGAGAAGAGACGGAAGAGTTCTTCGTCATGTTCTTCTGCCCAGATAAGTGATTTTTCCAGAACTTCTTCTGCTGACATTACGGAAATTACGTTTTTACTTACGTCAACAAGTTTTACAAGATCAAACAAAGCACCGCTTGCACTCATCTTTTTAAGATTAAAGGGGAACTGAGAATTATCCAAAGTGGGATTTGCTTTTCTCCAGTCCTCAAAGTTTGAGTTAGCAATTGTAAGCAGATATTCAATAACGCTTTCTTTCGGATAGCCCTCTTCAAAATAGAAGGTAACTGCTGCTTCCGGGTCTTTACGTTTTGAAAGCTTTCTCTTACCGCCGTTTTCTTCTTTCATAATAGGAGAAATGTGAGCGTATTTGGGAACTTTGAAACCGCAGCATTTGAACAGCTGAATGTGAAGAGGTACTGATGAAATCCACTCGTCACCTCTTACAATGTGTGTACTTCTCATAAGGTGGTCATCCACTGCATGAGCAAAGTGGTATGTGGGAATACCGTCTGTTTTGAGAAGAACAACATCCTGAATATTTTCAGGCATTTCGATTTTGCCTTTGATTACATCTTCAAAAGTGATTCTTCTGTCCTTTTCACCTGGTGAACGGAGTCTGAGAACATAGCTTTTACCTGCTTTCAGGTTTTCTTCGATTTCTTCAAAAGAAAGGTTTCTGCAGGCAGCATATTCACCGTAGTAGCCTTTGTCGTCAAGGTTTAATTCTTCCTGTTTTGCACGGAGATTATTCAGGTCTTCCTCACTGCAGAAGCAGGGGTAAGCAAGTCCGTTTTTAACAAGTTCCTTTGCAAAGCACTGGTAGATATCTTTTCTCTTACTCTGCTGATAGGGACCGTAGTCACCTTTTTCCTGATTAAAGCCTACAACGCCTTCTTCGGGAGTCATTCCGAAAGCAGACAAGCCTTTTATAATTTCTGAAACGCCGTCTTCAATTTCACGTTTTTTGTCAGTGTCTTCAATTCTGAGATAGAACACACCGCCTGTTGTTGTGGCTGTAAGCTTTGAGCACATTGCAGCAAAAAGTCCGCCGATATGCAGGAAGCCTGTGGGACTGGGAGCAAAACGAGTAACTCGTGCACCCTCTTTAAGTCCGCGGTCTTTATACATTTCTTCATACTCTTCGGGTGTTTTTGTGATGTGACCGAAGAGGAGTTCTGCAAGTTTAATGTTATCTGTCATAAGGTAACCTCTCCCCTATTATAGTTAGTATATATTATCGCAGAAAACTTCACTTTTTTCAAGTATAAATTATAATTTCTGCATTTTTTACAAAAGTAATCCAATAATAAAACCGAGGTGATACAAATGGACAGAAAAGATTTACCCTCAGGCTTCTCAATGGCACTTTCACGAAACCCTGATGCACTTTCACGTTTCGGTAAAATGTCGGAAGAAGAACAGAAAAAAGTGGTAGAACACGCACGTTCCGTGGGCTCAAAACGCGAAATGGAAATACTTGTGTACGATTTGTCGAAGAACTGAAAAAAGGCAAAAAAACAGGGCGGATATTATCCGCCCGTTTATTATAATTCTTTCCCTGACCTGATTATATAATTCAGCACATTCTTTGCACTTCTCTGGAGTTCGCCGAGAGTGATGCCGTCAGGTTTGCCGTATGTTTCGGTAAGTGAGCCGTCATCTGACGCTGACTTACTCACTGCTGTTTTTCCGCCTGGCATAAGCACGTCAACCTGTGCGCGTACTCGGTAGGCATTGTCACGGAGATTAGGGAATTCAGGTGACGGTGCATATC
>JAZRQI010000285.1:0-9854 GCA_045649705.1 Acutalibacteraceae bacterium | reverse complement strand
AATATTCAACAGTCATTGAAAATTTAATAAATCAGTTCTATTAAAGGACAAGGTGAAATATATATAGGACAAAGGTGAAGAAAAAGCGAGGTTTTAAATTGAAAAACGACTTTGACAGTGCGGTATCTTTTTTGCCGGGTAGCCTGAATAAAATGCTTGTAAACATCAGTGAAGAAATCAAAAATAAAACTTACGAGATAAGACTCAGAACGGGTAAAAGTATTGTGCTTATAACATCTGACGGAACAGTTTTCGTTGACACTGACAGAGTGACCTATGTGTATTCCGAAGACTTATATAAAGTTACAGTTCAGGAGATGCGGGATTCGTTTAACAGATTATGTAATTTTTCTGTTTACAGTCACTCGGACAGTATTGCACAAGGATTCATTACTTTGTCTGACGGACACAGAGTTGGAATCTCAGGAACTGCTGTTTCGGAAAACGGAATAGTAAAGTCTATAAGAGAAGTGAATTCCCTGAACATAAGGATTGCCCGTGAATTCAGAGGCTGTGCAGATGAAATCATAGAAAAAGTATTTTGCGGAAGCCTTAAAAATCTGATAATTGCGGGGCCTCCGTCAAGCGGTAAAACAACACTTCTCAGAGATATTACAAGGCAGGTTTCATCAGGCAGATTATCAGAATATTACAAAGTTTCAGTTATAGATGAAAGGTGTGAAATTTCTCCTGTAAGTGACGGTGAATGTAAATGCGATGTAGGTCCCAATACAGATGTTCTGTCGTCTTTCAGAAAGGCAGACGGAATTATGTGTGCATTGCGTACATTGTCACCTGAACTTATCGTATGTGACGAAGTCGGTACAACTGAGGAATGTGAAGCGATTAAAAGCGGGTTGAACTCAGGTGTTAATTTTGTCCTCAGCATTCACGCTGCAAATGTTCAGGAACTTAAAAACAAGCCTCAGTTCAGAATATTGAAACAAAGCGGGATAGATTGGAAAATTGTTGTTTTATCGTCTGTTCCCGGTAAAATAAAGGGAATAATTGAGATAGGTGAAACTGATGCTGAAAACGATAGTCCTGTTTCTTGTGGGGAGTTTCTTTATCCTGTCAGGTCAGCACTTTAATAAAAGGATGAGGAAAAGAATCTCATCTCTCAAACAGTTGTTAGTGTTTATTGAAAATGTGAATTCACAGATTTCTTTTTCAAAAAAGACAATACAGGAAATTATTGAAAGCATATCTTTCAAAGAAGAAATGAAACTGAAAATGATATGTGAATTATCAAAGGATAAAAGCGGAGATTTTCTGAGTGCCTGGAGAAATTCTGTAAACAGATATTATTCTGATGATTCACTTGACAAAGAAGATGCAAAAATTCTCCTTTCTTTCGGGAACAGTCTTGGGGTTACTGATGTGGAAGGACAGGAAAATAATTGCAGATTACATATTTCAATGATTGAGAAACAGTTGAAGACTGCAGAGGAAAATCTGAAAGAAAAATCAAAAATCAATACGGCACTCAGTTCATTTCTTGCTCTGGCATCGATTATAATTTTTTATTGAAGGTAAAACTATGGGAATTGAAGTTGTAATAAAAATTGCGGTTATAGGTTTGCTTGTAGCCATTATAAATCAGATACTTTCAAAATCAGGCAGAGATGAATATGCGATGCTTGTGACTCTTGCAGGACTGATTGTTGTTTTTATGATGGTGATACCTTATGTGAAAGACCTGTTTTCCACGCTTTCGTCGATAATGGATTTGTAAAATGAAAGTGTTTGTTCTTGCAATAGTTATAGCTTTTTTGTGTATGGCGGTGAAGCAGTATAAACCTGAATATGCACTTGTGTGTCAACTCTGCGGAGTTGCGGTAGTTTTTCTTTATATTGTATCTTCACTTGAAAGTGTTCTGGGAACGCTGAGAGAAATGGTTTCTTCAAGTGGACTTGATGTTTCATTCCTCGAAATTCTGATTAAAGCTTTAGCAATTTCAGTGCTTTCAGACCTTGCCTCATCTGTTTGTCGTGACAGCGGAAACAATACACTTGCAAATGCAGTTGAACTTTGCGGCAGAACGGTGATAATTGTTTTATCTCTGCCAATTCTTAAAAAACTTGCGGAAGCAGCAATCGGTTTTATAAATTAAGAGGTAAAAATGAAGACGGTAAAAATTATATTTCTTGTGATATTGTTTTTGTTTTCTTTTTCTGTCTGTGTTTATGGTGAAGAAGATATTTTATCTTCTTATTCAGAGGAATACTATGATGTGCTCTCAGACGAACTGACAAATGAAACAAAAGAAATTCTTGAAAAGTCAGGTTTTGATTCCATTGATTTTGAAAAAATACTCTCCTCTGAGCCGAGAGATATTATTGACTTTTTTCTGAATTCAGCAAAAGGAAAACTGTTATCTCCGCTTAAAAATTTCATTGTAAATGCAGGTGTACTTATTATAACAGGTGTCTGTTTTTCATATTTATCAGAAGATGAAAAGAAGAAAAATGCAGTAACACTTGTGATTTATGCCTACATAGCATTGAGTGTATGCGTGCCGATGAAGTCGCTTCTTTCGGCAGGTTCGGCAGCGGTCAGTTTGAGTAGTAATTTTATGCTGACACTTTTGCCCATTCTTGCAGGTATAATCGCAGCAGGGAACAATCCTTTGTTGGCTCTGAATTATAATTCGGTGACACTTTATCTTGCAGAGGCGATTTCAGCCTTTTCATCAAATATTCTTGTGCCTTTTGAGGGAATGTTTTTTGCTCTTGTCTGTGTGAGTGTTGTTTCAGATACAATGCGGATAAAAAATCTTGCGGAAATGATAAAAAATACAGTTGTAAAAACGCTTTCGGTTATCGCATCAATTTTCACGGCGTTTCTTTCAATCAAAGGTATTCTTTCAAACATAGCCGATTCTGTTACGGTAAAAGGTGTGAAAATGCTTGTCAGCTCTGCTGTTCCAATTATAGGTAATTCAATGGGTGATGCTTATGCCACTGTTGTGAACAGTCTTTTGCTTCTGAGAAGTTCTGTTGGTGTTTTTGGTATAGCAGCAATCTGTGCCATAAATCTGCCTATTATAATTGAACTTTTTCTCTGGTCTTTTTCAATGACTTGTTCTGCTGTTGTTTCAGATGTATTCGGTTTGAAAAATGTTGCATCTTTTTACCGTGATATTTCTTCCGTTATAAAGACATTCAATGCTATTCTCATTTTTTGTTGTGTGCTTTTCATAATATCAACGGGAATTTTACTTACTATAAAAAATTCGGTGTAGAAAAATGGAAATGTTAAAACAATGGATAATCTGCATAATCTTCTGTTCTCTCGTAGGTGCTGTAGTAAGTGTTATATCGCCCAAAGGCGGTACAGAAAGAGTAATGAAAACGGTGATTGCATCTTTCCTTATATGTGCTTTTTTATCGCCGTTTCTTCAGGGGGTTACACTTGAAAGTGATTTTGAACTTCCTGATTTTTCGGAGTATCAGAACAATCTGTCTGATATGATTACAGATGCAATGATTTCAGAGACTGAAAATCAAGCGAAAATTGAAATCGAAAAACTGTTTACAAGTCTTAATGTTGAGTATGAAGATATAAAGGTGTATGCAGGAGTAAATTCTGAAAATGCGATTTATATAAAATATATTTCAGTAACACTTCCTAAAAAGTTTTCTTACAGAGAAAAGCAGATTGCATCAAATCTCAGAACAATGTTTTCTTCGGAGGCAGAATTTGTATGGGTGAAAGAATAAAGAAAATAAAAGAAGTTCTCATAAAAGACAAAAAAATGATGTTGATAATTATTTCTGCGGTGGCAGGTATTGTATTTCTTGTTGCAAGTGAGTTTTTAATAACGGATAAAACCGAAAGTGTTACAGACGAAAAAACTACCGCCGATGAATATGCGGAAATGATTGAAGAAAAGCTGACAAAACTTGTTTCTTCCATAGAGGGGGCAGGTGAAACCGTTGTTATGGTGACTGTTGAAACAGGAGAAGAAAACGTGTATGCAAAGGAGGTAAAGAGTGATGAAGAATCAAACGAAAACAAGTCATCATCGAAATACGAGTACGAATACATAGTGATAAAATCAGGCTCGTCTTCTGAAAACGGGATGTTACTGAAAGTGATTGAACCGAATATCAGAGGAGTAGCAATAGTCTGTGACGGCGGTGAAAACGCCGCAGTACGCGAAAATATAATCAACGCGGTGTCTGCGGTGCTTGACATAAAAACAAACAAAATCAGCGTAAGTAAAAGACAAAACTAAGGAGGAATTTGTTATGGGATTTATAGTAAAGAAAAGGCAATTGATTTTAGCAACACTTATTGCGGCATTGGGTGTAGCGGTATTTGTGAATTGGTACTATAACAAACCGATGGTTCAGAATTCATCAATCGTTTCGGAAACAACTCAGGTCTCAAAAACTCTGAGTGAAAGCTCATCTGAAATAGGTGAGGCGCAGCTTGTAAACTCAGGTAATGTGAGCAAATATTTCACAACAGCAAGAGTCAACAGAACAAAAGCACACGATGAGGCACTCGAAACTCTGAACGAAATTATAAAGGATTCATCTTCTTCACCCGAGGCTATTGTCAGTGCGGAAAAGGCTCTTGAAGAAATTTCAAGAACCATTAAACTTGAGAATGACCTGGAAAATCTCATCAGTGCAAAAACGGGTGGCGAGTGTGTTGTTGTGATAAATGACGGCAAAGCACAGGCAATTGTGAATAAAAACACACTCAACGACACAGTTTCTACACAAATTATTGATATAATTACGTCTCAGGCGAATATTTTTTCAGAAAATATTACATTAATTGAGGCAAAATAGTTGAGAAATTTTTTGTTTGTGGTATAATATATGGGAAAAGGAAGGAGGCAGACAAGATGTCAAATATAAATAAAAGCCGAAATTCCGGAAATCTCGTGATTTCCGAAGATGTAATTGCTTCAATTGCAGTAAATGCTTCAAAGGATGTTGAAGGTGTCAGCGGATTTGCTCAGAGACCTATCAATTTGCAGAATTTTTATAAACTTGCTGATTCTGCATCAAAATATGTTGATGTTTCAATGTCAGATACTGATATAAAAGTTCACATTTATGTAAAGGTAACTCAGGATGCTAAAATTCAGCCTCTTGCAGAAAAAGTTCAGCAGAACATCAAAACTGCCGTTCAGAATATGACCGGTATGATGGTCAGCACAGTTGACGTTACAATTTCAACTGCTGACATAGAAGATGCACCTACACAATCTTAAACTAAGCACTACTATGTCCCGCAAAACAGAATAGGTGTTTTTGCGGGACGTTTTTTTTGAAAGAGGAGGACAAGCCATGACCAGAAGACAGGCACGTGAACAAGCATTTATACTTATGTTTGAAAAAAGTTTCAGACAGGATGAAGCAGTTCTTGATATTGCAGAAGATGCATACGAAGATGAACAGATTGAAAAAGACGATTTTGCTCTGATGCTTGCAAAAAAGACTGAAGACAATCTTGAAGACATCGATATTTACATTGAAAAATACAGCAGAGGTTGGAGCATTAAACGTATTCCTAAGGTTTCTCTTGCTATTCTCAGAATAGCAATCTGCGAAATGCTCTATGTTGAAGAAGTACCTGTTGGTGTTTCTATAAATGAGGCTGTTGAACTTGCAAAAGTTTATGCAGGTGAAAATGACAGCTCTTTCATCAACGGCATTCTCGGTTCAATTTCAAGGGATAAATAAAATGGCTTTTTATCTCGGTATTGACACAAGTAACTATACAACTTCTGTCAGCGTATATAATGACGAAACAAACGAAATTTATCAGGCAAAGAAACTTCTGCCGGTAAAGACAGGTTCATTGGGCTTAAGGCAGAGTGATGCAGTTTTTCATCACACAGTACAGTTGCCTCAGATGTTTGAAGAACTTTTCGAAAACAGGGATTTTCCACTTTCAGGGGTAGGAGTTTCTGTTTCACCCAGGGATGAAGAAGGCTCATATATGCCTTGTTTCCTTGCAGGGGTAAGTGCAGCAAAGGCACTCAGTAATGTAAATAAAATTCCGCTTCATACTTTTTCACATCAGGCGGGACATATTGCAGCAGCACTGTATTCATCAGATTCCCTTGACCTGATTGATAAAGAGTTTATTGCTTTTCATCTTTCAGGCGGAACAACAGAAGCACTTCTCGTAAAACCCCACAAGGAAAAGATATTTGAGATTACTCTTGTTGCCAAAACTCTCGATTTGAAAGCAGGACAGGCAATTGACCGTGTGGGTGTTATGATGGGGCTTCAGTTTCCTTGCGGAAAAGAACTTGATAAATTGTCTCTTGAAAGTAAAAAAGAATATAAAATTAAACCAACAATGAAAGGTGCAGACTGTTGCCTTTCAGGGGTTGAGAATAAATGCGCTAAAATGATACGCGATGGTGAGAAAAAAGAAGATGTTGCAAAATATTGCATAACTTACATTGAACGTACGCTTGAAGAAATGACAAAATCTCTTCTGAAACAATACGGCAATCTGCCCCTTGTGTATGCAGGCGGTGTAATGTCAAATTCGATTATCAGCCGCGATTTCAGTAAGAAGTTTTCAGGCAGATTTGCAACTGCAGAGTTTTCTTCCGATAATGCTGCCGGTGTATCAATTCTCACATCAATTACGGAGAAAAGAAAATGATAACTCCATCTGCTTTGACCGTTTCACAGGTCAATACTTACATTAAATCACTTATTGATGAGGATATTAACCTTAAATCTGTCATCATCAAAGGTGAGATTTCAAATTTCAAAAACCATTACAGAACAGGTCACTTCTACCTTACTCTGAAAGATGAAAAATCATCAATAAAATCGGTGATGTTTTCAACTGCAAACAGACGTCTTCGTTTTATGCCGGAAGACGGTATGCAGGTAATTGCAGTGGGCAGAATTTCTGTATTTGAACGCGACGGTCAGTATCAGCTTTATATTGAAGATATGATGCCTGACGGTTACGGAAATCTGAATCTGGCTTACGAAAAACTGAAACAAAAGTTATCAGAAGAAGGTCTTTTTGACCAATCACATAAAAAAGAAATTCCCGAATGTCCTATGCGTGTGGGTGTTATAACTTCACCTACAGGTGCGGCAATTGAGGATATTCTCAATGTTCTGTCACGACGTTTCCCACTTGCTGAAGTCATTTTTCAGGGCGTGGAAGTGCAGGGTGTCAATGCAGCACCCTCAATAGTTCAGGCTATTAACAGATTCAGTGAACTTAATGCAGCCGATGTGCTGATTCTGGGCAGAGGCGGTGGTTCTATTGAGGATTTGTGGGCGTTTAACGAGGAAAGTGTTGCCCGTGCAATATATAACTGTAAAATCCCCGTAATTAGTGCAGTAGGCCACGAAACGGATTTTACAATTTCTGATTTCGTTGCAGATTTACGTGCACCCACACCGTCTGCAGCGGCTGAACTTGCAGTACCTGATATCAGAGAACAGAAGATGTATGTGTCATCAATTAAGAATTTTCTTGAAAACGTGATGACACTGAAAATCGACAGTGAGCGGAACAAAATCAAAAATCTAGTTTCCTCTAAATCTTTTATGAGCCCTGCCGATATGATAAAATCTCACAGACAATATCTTGACAGCCTGATTTTTGCCTGTGAAAGTTCTGCAAATCTTACTCTGAAAAAACACAGAGTCGAATTTTCTTCGCTTGTGTCAAAGCTTGATGCTATGAGTCCTCTGAAAGTTTTAACAAGAGGCTATGCAATGGCAGAAAAAAATAACTCTATTGTCACAAGTGTAAATGGGCTTACAAACGGTGATGAAATTGTTCTGAATTTTGCAGACGGAAAAGTTAATTGTGAGGTAAAATAATGGAAAATATGAAATATGAAGAAGCACTCTCAAAGCTTGAAGAAATAGTCAGTAAATTAGAGGAGGGAAGTCTTCCTCTTGATAAGAGTATGGAGCTTTTTGAAGAGGGAACACGACTTTCTGTTTTCTGTGAAAAATGTCTTAACGAGGCTGAACAGAAAATTACAGAATTAAAAGAGGTTGAAAACAATGGTTGAAAAAACATTGAAAAATTATCTTGTTTTAATTGAAGATTTTCTGAATTCAAGCATTGAAAAATCTTGCTATGATGAGGAAATTGTAGCAGATGCAATGCGATACAGTCTTCAGAATGGCGGTAAAAGAATACGTCCCGTACTTGTTCTTGAATTCTGCCGTCTTTGTGGCGGTGATGTACAAAAAGCATTACCTTTTGCAGCTGCAATTGAAATGATTCATACTTATTCTCTCATTCACGATGATTTACCATGTATGGATGATGACGATATGCGTCGCGGAAAACCCTCCTGTCATAAAAAATTCGGTGAAGAATATGCTTTGCTTGCAGGTGACGGACTTCTCACACTTGCTTTTGAAATGCTGACAAGGGCAGAGCTTTCCGACAGACAGAAAGTTCAGGCTGTAAAAGCACTTTCAACCCACGCAGGATATCAGGGAATGATAGGCGGACAGACGGTTGACCTTATGAGTGAAGGTAAAGCAATTGACCTTGACAGACTCAGAACAATGGACAACCTAAAAACAGGAAAACTTATTAACTGTGCAGCACTTCTCGGTTGCATTGCAGCAGATGCAGACAGTAAAAAAACTGAAGCATCTCAGGTCTACACAAATGCAATCGGTCTTGCTTTCCAGATTGTTGACGATATACTTGATGTAACTTCAACTGCTGAAAAACTTGGTAAACCAATCGGCAGTGACAGTGAAAAAGAAAAATCTACTTATGTTTCAATTCTCGGCATTGAAAAATCAAAACAGTATGCTGAGGAATTGACTTGTGAAGCAACCCAATCCTTGGATTGCTTCGGTGACGAAGGTGAGTTTTTGAAGAAACTTGCATTTAATCTTCTTGAAAGGGATAACTGAGAAATGGATGGGAAAAGATTTTTAGATGCAATCAATTCTCCCTCTGATATTAAAAATCTCACAAATGAAGAACTTAATGTTCTGGCTTGTGAAATCAGGGAAGAAATGATTTCTGCCGTGTCAAAAAACGGCGGACATCTTGCATCAAATCTGGGTGCGGTAGAACTTACTATTGCACTGCATAAAACATTTGATTCTCCTGTTGACAAAATCGTATGGGATGTGGGTCATCAGGCGTATGCTCATAAAATTCTCACAGGCAGACGCGAACAGTTTTCGACAATCAGAACTGAAAATGGTCTGTCAGGTTTCACACGCCCTGACGAGAGTGAACACGATATTTTTTCAAGCGGTCACAGCAGTGTGTCGGTTTCTGCGGCATACGGTGTCAGCGTTTCAAATAATCTTCTTTTTGACGATGACAGAAAAACAATTGCCGTCATAGGTGACGGTTCATTCACAGGTGGTCTTGTGTATGAGGGTCTTAACAATGCAGGCCGTGACGATAAAAGCAATATGATTGTTATTCTTAACGATAACAATATGTCTATTTCTAAAAATGTGGGTTCAGTTGCTACGTATCTTTCAAAAATCCGCACAAAGCCACATTACTATTTACTTAAAACGGGAACATATAACTTCCTTAAGAAAATTCCGCTTCTGGGCAGACCAGTTGCCAAGTTTATCAGAAACCTGAAAAACTATGTCAAAAGTTCGGTTTACGGCACAACAATGTTTGAAAAAATGGGTTTTGCTTATATGGGACCTTTTGACGGTCACGATATTGAGCAACTTTGTTCTGCATTTGAAATTGCAAAGAACAAGAAAGAGCCTGTGATGATTCATGTGCTTACCAAGAAAGGTAAAGGCTACGATTTCGCAGAAAAATCACCAAGTACTTTTCATGGTGTTTCTAAGTTTGATGTGGGAACAGGCGAGAGTGCTCTGACAAA
>JAZRQI010000284.1:0-2716 GCA_045649705.1 Acutalibacteraceae bacterium | reverse complement strand
TTGAAGACGATATGGGTACAACAGACTTCTACGGCAATGAAATCGGTGCTTCAATCAACGTTGGTGCAGACCAGGGTGCAGGTGTAGAAGCAACAAGAGAAATCCCCAGTGATTTCGTTGATTTCTTCAACTATATCTTCGCAGTTATCAAAAACTTCCTTGGTATTAAATAAGTTCAGATTGATTTTAAATCTTGACATAACTTGAAATGCAGACGGCTCTCCTTAACGGGGGAGTCGTTTTTTGCTTGTTTGTTATAAATTATAATTTATCCATACGATATTTCGATATTTTTACTATGTTCAAATCTGATATGTTTACTTACATAAACACGATATGCTGTAAATCCCTTTATCTTGTGCAGAAAGATACATATCAAAAGTTATGTCAGGGATTTATATTGATGTCGTTTTCTACGACAAATTACAATTTATCATACAAAATACCATCATAAAACTTATTTCTGCTTTCCGTAAATCTCGGTCTCATAATTTTTTTTGACACTATGTATATTTTTGCTTATCACTTTTTAGAAAAAACTAACAAACTTAATAATTTTTTATGAATTTACTCTTTACTTTTTTTGCAACCTATGGTAAGATGATACTGCGAAGTAGTGTGAACATCTGCTTTTAGTAAGTTTTGCCCTTTTTCGGGACTTTAAGTATTGTTACAAACTTTGCAGTATAAGTCACACGTTTAGCCCGTCTGAACGTAATGACGGGTAATTTTCACGGAGGTGTTTTACAAAATGAAACAAGCCAAAAAAATGTTGTGTATGCTTCTTGTAATGCTCCTTGCTTTCTCATCAGTCAGCATCGGTGCAAGCGCTGCATATACAAGCTATGCAACTCCCAATGGATATGACATCCACGAAACTCCCGTGCTTTCAACAGCACAGAGAGGTTCTCAGCTTCTCGACTTTGTAGATGCAATGCTCTACGATATGAGAGATGACCTCTACATCGACATCACTGTTATGAAACTTGACTTTACAAGCGTTGACAAGGCTCTTGACACAGTTGCAGGCCTTGAAAGTGCTGCAGGTCTTGTTGGCGGTGACGTTAAAAAACTCGACTTTGATGCAGTTCCCACAACAAGAAGAGGTACTGCAGGTAAAACCGACCTTAACATTCTCTACGAACTTCTTTATTTCCTCAATGCTAACAGAGGTATCGTAGGTAACTTCCTTAAGGGTGACCTTGACCTTGGTATCGTTGCATCTTTCGTTGACCTCGATTTCAACGTTCACAATCTCCTCATTGATATGCTCTATGAGATGATGATTGATGAAACTTATGATGTTGACAACGGTGCAATTGACTACAACACATGGACAGCTGACAAAATTCTCCAGCAGTTTGTTGATACAATGCTCCTTGGCGGTACAGGTGCTGACGGTGAAGCAGTTGAAGGCTTCCTTCCCTCAATGGCAGGCAAAACAAACATCAACACCCAGACAATCTGGACTATTATTGAAAATGCAGCTAATGCAGCAACAAAAGACCTTCTTCTTCCCTTCCTTAAGAATGACCTCGGTGCTCTTCTTGACGAAGCTAAGGCTGCTAACCCCCACCCCGCATGGGATTATCTCGATGTTTCAAGACTTAACCTCGACAACTATGTATGGGGTCAGTATGACAAGAAAAATGGTATCATTGCTGAACTCAACCACTTCCTCTATGTAGTTCTCGATCAGGTATGGACAGGTGAAAAATTCTGGGTTGACGGCGGTAACGATAAACTTGCACAGAACCTTGATTCTGCTCTTGAAATCGTTTACAAAGAACTCGGCACACTTATCCTTCCCGCAACAGCAGAATTCATCGAACAGGGCGAATTTGAAGCTCTTGACCTCCAGGGTAAAGTAGCATATGTTGCAAAACAGTTTATCCGTTCAGAAATGCCCTATGTTCTCTGGGAAGATACATACGGCGATCCCCTTCCTCTTGATAACCTCGGCCAGGTAGCTTGCTACGTCATTTACTCAATTGGCGCAGACTTCCTTCCCGTTAACTATATGGAAGAAGTTGAATATGGCTATGCAGAATGGGGCACAGAATTTGCTCTCTATATGCTCGCTGATATCGCTACTTACTACCTCAATGGTGCTCTTCCCGTTGAAATCCAGTACGGTTCAGGTGTAGAACAGTTCCTTAACGTTCTTGTTAACTGGGCTCTTCAGGACAACAACTTTGGTGGTTTCTTTAAGGGTTGCGGCGTTCAGGATTCAGACAGCCCCTGGACAAAGATTGACAAAACTGTATTCACAGTTCTTCCTCTCCACAAGATTCTTGGTGGCGGTGCAACAGGCTCTTATGATCTTCTTATGAATAAGATCCTCTATCCTCTCCTTAACCTCGATCTTGGCACATTCCTCAGCATCCTTTACAAAGCTGACTACAGCCTTCTCAACATGACTATTCCGAAGTTTGTAGTAGAAGTTGTTGACGGCGTTCTCAACGTTATCGTTGCAAGAAATACTCAGCCCGCAATTATTTCTAAAGACCTTACATCAATCGATGCTATCGTTCAGAACTCTAACCTTGCTGGCACAGCAGAAAGACTTCTCAATGGTCTTTACAATGCTGGTAGATATCAGTACTTCTGGGATTCACTTCTTCCCATCCTCAATCCTCTCCTCATTGATGAGAGCGAATACAGCTACAACATCGTTGCAGCTCCCTCAGGTTATGCAGTTAACTCACTTGAAACA
>JAZRQI010000283.1:0-40930 GCA_045649705.1 Acutalibacteraceae bacterium | reverse complement strand
TCTGAATTTCGGTTTTTCTTCAACAAGTGCGCCGTCTTTTGTTGTGAAGAATGTGAAGTAACCGCAGTAGTTGAGTCTGATACCGCCCTTGTCACCCATAAAGTCGATGTATGTTTCGTTGATGCCGATGTTCTGTGCCCAGGCACCGTTGAAAGTAATTGTAGGACCTTCTGTTCTTACAATACCGGTTACAGAGTCGTCAACATCATATGTTCCGTTTTCAACGTCGGATGTTTCTTCTGCCCACATACCTTCATAAACATAGTTTTTCATATCTTTGCCGAGTCTGCAGAAAGCCTCGCCACTTGCAGTAAGAGGTTTGGGGTCACCGCAACAGTAGAGGATAAGGTCGAGATAGTGAACACCCCAGTCGATAAGTGCGCCACCGCCTGAAGAAGCGTTTGTTGTGAAATCACCGCCAAGTCCGGGGATTGAACGGTGTGCTCTGAATGATGCATAAACGTGAAAAACATCACCTAATTCACCGTTTTCAATCATTTTCTTTACTCGGTTTACAGAGTCGTTGTAGCGGTTTACAACGCCGATTGAAAGCATTCTGCCTGTTTCTTTTGCAACTTCCTGCATTGCAAGTGCTTCTTTAAGTGTTCTTGCAGCAGGCTTTTCACAGAGAACGTCTTTTCCTGCTCTCATAAAGTCGATTGAAATCATAGCATGATGGTCATTATGAGTACAAACTGAAACTGCATCAATGTCATCGTTATTTAAAATTTCTTTGTAGTCATATACTGCTTTGCCACAACCGTATTTTTCTACAGCTGCATCAGCTCTTTCGGGGATAATATCACAGAAATACATAATTTCCGCATTTTCATTTTTTATGTAGTTGGGGATGTGTGCGCTGTTTGCGATGTTACCGCAACCGATGATTGCAACTCTTAATTTTGACATTGTTTTTTCCTCCTTAAATAGAGTTATTGACAAAAATAATCATATCAGTTATAATCAAATTTGTAAACAGTTTCGTGAAAAAACGCTCTGTTTTTTTACAAATTTTTTTATAAAAGAGGTAGATTATTATGTACAAATTTCCCGTTGGTGTAATCGTTGACAGTTTCAGACTTCCTATGGCAGAAGCAGTTAAAAAAGCAAAGGAAGTAGGCGCACAAGGTATTCAGGTTTATGCTTCACACGGAGATATGGCTCCTGAAAATATGACTCCCGCTAAAATCAGCGAATTCAGAAAACTTGTAAGCGACAACGGTCTTGTTATTTCTGCACTTTGCGGTGACCTTGGCGGTGGCGGATTTGTTCACCCCGATAAAAATGCTGAGAAAGTTGAAAAATCAAAGAGAATCCTTGAACTTGCAAAAGAACTTGGTACAGATATCGTAACAACTCACATTGGTGTTGTTCCCAACGATGCAAATAATGAAAGATATAAAATTATGCAGGAAGCTTGTTTTGAACTCAGTTCATTTGCTGACAGCATCCAGTCACATTTTGCTGTTGAAACAGGTCCTGAAAAATCAATCATCCTTAAAAAATTCCTTGATTCACTTAATTCAAGAGGTGTAGGTGTAAACCTTGACCCTGCTAACCTTATTATGGTTTCAGGTGATGCTCCTGTAGAAGCAGTTTACAATCTCAGAGATTATATCGTACATACACACGCAAAAGACGGATATATGCGTTTCTATGAAAATCCCGAAATCGTTTACGGTATGCCCGGTGCACGTGAAATGGCTGAAGGTGAACACGCAGTTGAAGGCGATTCTTACGAAGAAGTACCGCTTGGTACAGGTTCAGTTCCGTTCCCGTACTATCTTAAAGCACTTGAGGATATTGGTTATAAAGGCTTCCTTACAATCGAAAGAGAAGTCGGCGATGACCCTGCAAAAGATATCGGTCTTGCAGTAAAATATCTCAATGATATTATGAACGAGGCATAAGTTTATGAAATTTGCAGTTACATCTTACAGCTTTCAGAAACTTCTGAATTCAGGTGAATACACACACTTCACACTTGTGGAAAAAGTAAAGGAAATGGGCTTTGATGCCATTGAATTTACTGATCTGATTGTGCCTGAGGGAAAAACTGAACTTGAATATGCAAAAGAAATCCGTGCAGAGGCAGACAGAGTAGGTCTTAAAATTTCAAGCTACACAATCGGCGCCGATATGCTCAACGGCTGTGACGGAGATTTTGAAAAAGAAATCGACCGTATCAAAGCAAAGGTTGACGTTGCGGAAGCACTTGGCGTTAAGTTTATGCGACACGATGCAGGTTGGGGCTATAATGATGAAAGAAAGTCATATATGGGCTTTAATGAGGCACTTCCAGTTTTTATCAAGGGTTGCAAAGCTGTTACTGAATATGCAAAAACAAAAGGCATAGTAACAATGATTGAAAATCACGGTTTCTTCTGTCAGGATTCAGACAGAGTGGAAAAAATTGTCTGCGGTGTAGGTGACCCTAATTTCGGTGTTCTTTTTGATTGTGGTAATTTCCTTTGTGCAGACGAGAATCCCGTTATTGCAGCAGGTAAACTTGCAAACTATGTAAAGTATGTTCACGCTAAGGATTTCTTCATAAGAAGCGGAATGCTCTATGACCCCGGTTGCGGATTTTTCCGTACAAGGGGAGGTAACTATCTCAGAGGCACAATTGTCGGGCAGGGTGATGCTCCTGTCAAACAGTGTGTTGAGGTTATTAAAAATTCAGGATATGACGGTTATTTCAGTGTCGAATTTGAAGGAATTGAAGATAATATCCAGGCTGTTGAACAGGGCTTGAAAAATTTAAAATATTTTGTAGAATAATTTATGGAATGTCTTGTTTTTTTACAAGACATTCTTTTTTTTGCTTGATTTTTTTTTGTTAAAGTGTTATTATTAGTTTGTATAAATGTAAACAAATTGTAAATTTACAGAAAGGAAAATTAATATGGGTAAAAAATTACTTTCATTATTACTTGTTGTAACAATGCTTACAGGTTGTTTTTCAATCGGATTCGGTTCGATTGTTTCACAGGCAAGGGATGTAGGAGTAGGTGCAGGTGCGGAAAGTTTCAATCCTGTTAAGTTTTCTCCTGCAAAAGATTTGCTTGTAGGCAGTGAAGTTAACACTACATTCAATGTGGAAGTGACTGATAAGAACTATAAAGTCAGAATCAACTCAATTACTGCTTATATCCCTTATTACATCGAGGGCGGTATTTCTTATCTTAATGTCGCTTATACAAAAGGTGTGGTTGTCAGCGGTGCAGAGGCATTTACTGTTACAGGCTCACTTACAGCTAATGTTAACTCTGTTGTCCGTTATACAGTTGAGTATGATATTCTTGATAAGAAAGATACAACAGTATGGAAAAATCTTACAGGATATTCCTACGCTTTTGTAAGTACAAACCAGGCAACAACAGGTGCAGTTGGCACAAACCATGCTTACCCCGGTCAGTTGAGTGATGGTTGTTATTTTGAAGTTCTTGATACTCTCAATACAACTTATGTTCAGCAGTCTGAACTTAACCTTCTTTATAAAGTCAGAACACAGTCAGCCTGGCATTATCATGACCCGAGAACACGAGGGGTAGGTATTATTTCAGGTAATGCACCATCAACTGTTATGATGATGCCTGATAACGGTGGTTCGCAGAAAGAAGGTACTATGAATTGGCCTAAATGCGGTGCGGCGTATCGTTCAGCAAGTGGTGACTGGCTGAGAATGACAGAACCGGAATCAGGTTACTATAACTTCACAATCAGCTTCAACACATGGGGAGATGAATGGGAAGACCAGTCAAATATCACAGAAACCACAACGATGTACTACATCAGAAATGCTGATAAAGTTAATGCAATAAATGCTGCAAACAAGTATGTGAAAACAACAAATACCTTTGCAGACGGTTATTATGTGCAGAAAGGCAAATATACTCAGGATTCATGGGATAAATTCGTTCAGGCTCTTGATATTGCATATCAGGTAACACTCGCAGTTCCCAATGCGAACTATGGTTACAAACTTGCTTGTCTCAATGCACAGTCAGCAGACGAAGCAGTTGATGCAGCTTTTGCAAATCTTAAAGAAGCAGAACACGATTTCTATACATACAAAGATACTGTTGTTACACCTCCGACTTGTACAGAAGACGGTTCAGAATTCTGCACATGTATCTGCGGTGAAACAAAAACAAACGTTATTCCTGCAACAGGACATACACGCGGTGCATGGACAGTTGTAAAAACAGCAACATGTGACAGCGAGGGTAAAGAGGAAGTGCGTTGTACAGTTTGTAATGTTGTTGTAGAAGAAAAAATAACACCCAAAATTGCACATGTATTTGCAACAACATCTACACCGCCCACATGTACTGAACAGGGTTACTCAACAAATGTGTGTACAATCTGTGGTTATACTTACACAAGTGACTATGTTATACCCACAGGACATTCATATAACTATTACACTGTGAAACCTACCTGTACAGAACAGGGATATACGGTTTACTCTTGCAGAAACTGTACATATGTTGGAACAAGTAACTATGTTCCTGCAAAAGGTCATATATATGAAGCTACAGATGTTGCACCTACCTGTACAGAACAGGGCTATACTGAATATATTTGTTCATATTGTGATGATAGCTATACAGCAAATTATATTGATGCTTCGGGACATACACCACTTGAAGAAGTTATTGAAAATGTGGTTGACCCGACTTGCTCAAAAGAAGGCTCATTTGATACAGTAGTTTACTGCGAAGTATGTGATGATGAAATTTCACGTGCAACTACACCCGTTTCTACAATAGCACATACTGAGGGAGATACGGTTGAAGAAAACAGAATCGAAGCTACCGACACAACGTCAGGTTCATATGATGAAGTGGTTTATTGTACAGTCTGTGGCGATGAATTAAGCCGAACGACAGTTGTTATTCCCATGACGGGCGGTTATTTCAAAGAAGAAGACGGTTCAACAACAGTTATTGACAGAGAACTCGGTTTCATCTATGGTCTTGATATAGGACTCGATGATATTGAAGATTATGTTGATTATGCTGAAAACGTAACAGTAGAACTTTCTAATGGTGTAGGTACAGGCTCTGTTGTTACTACTTACCGTGGTGAAGATGAATGGGAAACTTTCGTAATTGTAATCTTTGGTGACCTTAACGGTGACGGCGTTGTGGATATTTACGATGCTTCAATTCTTGCAGCAATAGTAAATGGCGATATGGTCCTTGAGGAAGATTCACCGATTCTTTTTGCAGCAGACCTTAACGGAGATACCGTTGCAGATATCTATGACCTTGCAATCCTCAATTCTGTTGTTAACGGTGAAACTGAAATCGGTCAGGTGCCGACTATATAAAAAATAATCTTTTAACAAACAGACTTGATTTTATAACTAAATGGTGATATTATAATTTGAGACAATTAAAAATAAACGGAGGTCTTAATATGTGTAAAAAAATTATTGCACTTTTCCTTGCACTGGCTGTTGTTTTCGGCTGTTTCTCAATGGCAGTTACAGCTAAGGATGACATCAGCGAAAAAGTGTCAGTGACACTTAATTCAAATGGTACAGATTTTATGAAAGGCGTTGTAATGAGCGACTATTCTGCTAAACTTACAGTTCCTTTTGGCTCTGTTATCAATGCAAAAGAACTTACAGGCACAATCAGTATGACAGATATCGCATCTCTCGGTATCACAGGCACAAGAACTTATTCAAAAACAATTACAACAGGCGTTGACAATGAAGTTGCATTTGATAACTATCTTCCTGCTTTTGAAAGTGCAACAGTTTCAGGTACAATTGACGGTATTGAATATAAATATAATATCGAAGCATTTGATACTGCTGAAAGTTACACAGTCGAAGCAATCCCTGAAAGTGAAGAAGCAGTAAGAGAAGCTTATCAGGCACTCGCATCACACATAACAGCAGGAACAAAAGCAGAAGATGACAGTTATGCTGAAATTCCCGGTACTGCATATATTCAGATTGGTACAGAAAAACTTTCTTTTGAAAATACAGAAGAAACAGTGAAACTTGACAACATTATGCAGGGTACAGGCCTTAAAGCAGAAATCAGATCAGCAGTTAAACTTGAAGAAGTTGAAGAACTTGAAGATGCACAGATTGAAGCATATATTCCTGCAGGTACAGTTCTTGCAGTTGGTCAGTCTATTGTAACACTCAATGACAGTGCAACAATCAAAATGTACGGTTATGATGATAATGATACCGTAAACACAATCTTCTCAACACTTCGAGATTGTCAGTCAAATGAAGAGATTATCATTGCAGGTGTTCTCTTTATTACAGACTTTGCTAACTCAATTGACGGCAACGATCTTGTTGTAAATGTTGAATTTGAAGAAGAAAAAGGCACACAGGTTTCAGGTTCAATTGACAGTGCTCTTGCAGATGAAGAAACAACAATTGAACTCGTATCTGGTGGTGAAGTTCTTCAGTCAATCACAGCAACAGATTCTTATAACTTTGATGCTGTAACAAACGGTACATACACAATCAGAGTTTCAAAAGAAAATCACGTAACACGTGAATACGAAATCGAAGTTAACGGTGAGATTGTTATTGAAAACCTTAAACTTAACCTTATCGGTGACGTTGACGGTAATGATAAAATCAACGTTATGGACTACACAGAAACTCTCAAACACGTTAAGAAAACAGCGGAACTTACCGGTTATGAATACGACTGTGCTGATGTCAATGGCGACGGCAGAGTGAATGTTTCAGACTATGCAGCAATTCTCCGACATGTTAAGAAAACAGATACACTCTGGTAAGATTTTTTAAATTAACACCTCTTACGATATCATGTCGTAAGAGGTGTTTTTTTATTGATTTTACTTGATTTATCTTTTTGAAAGTGCTATGATTATATAGACGTATTTGTATTTTACGAGAATGCGAGGAGGAAAATAAAAATGTTCAAAAAGGTCATTTCTGTGATTCTTGTTCTGACAATTCTTGCCGGTTGTTTTTCTATGGCGGTAAGTGCCCGTCAGATAGGTATCGGCGGCGGTGCGGAAAGTTTCAACCCTGTTCAATTCAGACAGGAAAATGATATTATAGGTGTAACGAAAGTTGAAGCAAACTTTGTTGCAACCATAACTGACAGTAATTATAAAGTCAGAATTGATAATATAGGCGTAGAACTTCCTTTTGTTGAAGAGGGGGACACCTCAAATCTTACTGTTACATATCAGGCAGATCAGATTGTTGAAAGTGAAACGAAGTTTCCTGTAACAGGTCATATCAGCGAAACCACAAACTCAGTGGTACGCTACACAATCAAATATGATATTCTTGATAAGAACGGCGATACTGTATGGAAAAACCTTACAGGATACGCTTATGGTGTGGCTTCTGCTACCGAAGAGAAAACAGGTGCAATCGGCACAGAACCCAATAACCCTGGTGATTTGGACGATGGTGCACGTTTTACATCGATGGATAAACTTAATTCCTGTTATGTTCAGGTGCCCTCAGCTGCACTTCTTTACACATTGAAAACGCAGCACTTTTTCATTACATTCAGCACAAGAACATCAGTAACTCAGGTTATATCCGGTAATGTTCCAGATACAATGAGATTCTATGATGTTCACTGGCCCACAGTTCAGTGGTACAGACAGGAGGCAGAAGGCACATGGCTTATGTGGTCAACTCCTGATTCGGGTTACTATAATTTCACAATTGATATGAATGCCACAAATGTAAAGTGGGATGATGAGTCAAACACTGTTCTTAGCACAGAAATGTACTATCTTGATAGTTTTGATAAACAGAGTGCTAAAACGTATGCGGACAGAATGCTTGGCCTTAATGGTATGTTTGTGGACGGTTGTTATGTACAGGAGGGCAGATATACTGCAGAATCGTGGAGTAACTTCGTTTCAGCACTTGATATGGCATATCAGGTAGGTCTTGCAGTTGCAGGTCCCAACTACGGATTCCGAATTGCCTGTGAAAACGGTAAAAATGCTGACCAGGCACTTGTTGATGCGTTCAGTAATCTTCAGGAAGCACCTTGTATCTGGGATATGTATAAAGATGATGTTGATAAATGGGGATATTACAAAGATCCTATTATTGGTGGTTCAGCAACTTGTGGTAGTGGCGGAACAACAACATACACTTGTATCTGCGGTAAGACAAAAACCGTAGTAGGTGATGCATCTGCTTGTAATCCCTCAGATGAATGGGTTGTTACAATTGCTCCCACTTGTACAACAAAGGGTGAGGAAGCACAGCACTGTACAATGTGCGGAAATCCGGTTAACACACGCGTACTCGATGAACTCGGTCACGAATATGAAACAGAAGTAGTACCACCTACTTGTCTTGAAGAGGGTTATACAATTTACTCCTGTATCCGTGGAGACCATACATATAATGATGGATTTACTCCCGCAAAAGGTCATACACCGGGCAGAGCAGAGTATATCTATCCTACTGCTATTGTTGATGGTATAAGATATATCCATTGTGCAGACTGTGATGTTGTTATCAGTTCACATATTATGCCTAAACCTGTAGGTAATTTTATTATGAGTGCACAGTCAAACGGTAATACCTTCTTTACAACTGTTGCAGACTCAGACTTTAATTTTAATTTTACAGTTCCTAAAAACTCGATAGTTAATACAAGCGGTGTTACAACATCTCTCTCTGTTTCTGATATGCCTTCATTCGGCATTGAAGATGAGGTTACTTATCAGAGTACAGTGAAATCAGAAACGGGTAAAGAAATTGCATTTGGAGATTATTTATCTGCTTTTAAAAATGCAACATTGTCAGGTACAGTAAGTACCAAGGATTCAACAAGCAATGTTGTCTATAAGAATTTTGATTATAATATTACTTCAGCAAATACATCAGAGTTATATGTAATGAACGCGGTGCCTACAAGCAAGGATGATGCAAGTGCAGCATTCAGCGAGTTTGTGTCTCATATTACATCTGAAAAAATCGAGAAATATGATGAAGACTTCCCCACGGATGAAGAAGAGGCAAATCGTATCACAAACCATATCAAACTTCCCGGTACAGCATACATTCAGATAGGTACAGATAGGCTTACTTTTGAAAATCCGGATGAGATTTATACATTCAGTAAGGTTGAAGAAAAACCTGAATTCAAGTTTGAAAAAGCAGAAGCTATTGAAGACGGATTGATTGAAATTTATATTCCTGTAGGTTCAATTTTTGCAATTGGCAACCACAGAATGACATTCAATGATTTCCTTACAATAGGAATTTCAGGTTATAGTGATAACGGAAATGTTAGTGATTTTATATCAAATCTTGAATCCTGTCAAACAAGTGATGAAGTTGTTGAGGAAATTACACTTTTCTTTGCAGAATTTATAGGTTCATTAAACGGTCAGGAAATCAGTCTTGATTTGGTTTTCGATCCGTCAGGCTATGTCGTTTCAGGTATACTTGAAAGTTTCCCATCATATGAAGGTGATGAAGGTGAATCAATTTCTACAATTGAGTTAATGCAGAATGGTGAAACGATCCGGATTGTTGATGTCGAAGGTTTTGGAGTCAATGAGTTTTTATTCGAAAGTGTTCCCAGCGGAACATATCAGGTGAGAATAATTAAGTGGAACCACACAATGCGTGAATATGAACTCACAGTAAGCGGTAAGGAGATTTCAGGTCTTGAATATAAAATTCATCTTATCGGTGATGTGAATGGTGATGGCAAACTTAATGTTCTTGACTATACAATGGTATTGCGTCATGTTAAGAAAACAAAACTTCTTGAAGGTTATGAGGCAATCTGTGCAGATGTTGATGCAAATGGTAAAGTCAATGTTCTTGATTATACTTCTATTCTGAGACATGTTAAGAAGACTGCGCTTCTCTGGTAAAAACAAAGCCACACTCAGCAATGAGTGTGGCTTTGTTGTTTGTTATTTAACTTTATTATATGATGTCAGTTTGAAATCCTTTATACCAACGGTGCAATCGTAGTTTCCGTGGATTTCAAAACCGATATTTGTTCCACCAATGTAGAAATCTTCTGCGCCGACTTCCTCACCAAAAGTATCGGATTCGTTTGCACGTACCATTGCGTGTTCGATATACGGCTTTAAATCAATTTCTATGTGTGTCCATTCGTCAGAAACATATGGCTTTCCGTTCCTGTAAAGCGAATTACGTTTGCTTCCGAAGGTATCTTTTGTCGAAAGAGAGTAAATCATCTGACCGCTTCCTTTGTCAAGTGACCATGTTTCGTCCATATAACCTCTGCTGTCAAAGAGATTTACACCGAACCAGATAAATTTGTTGTTATCTGTTCCTTTGAGGTAGAAATATGCGAGATGCTGTGCAGCGTTCACGCCGTCTTTATTTGTGGTGTCCTTAAAATCTTCAAGCCTTATATCAAGTGACAAAATTATTCTGTCTGCTGAACAGTTGTAGAAAGACTTGTCTTCTTCGCTTAATTGGAAATAGTCGCAGATGGGTGACTGTTCAAGGAGCAGGTGAGGCCAGTTTTCATACGGTGCAGGCCCACCGTTATAAATATTTGCAGCATTTAGTCTCATTGAAACTGATTTGTCATCAGGATTGTAGGTGACAGTTTTTGTGAGACCGTCTGTGATTGTGAATTTGTCACTGTCGGTTCTGTTTTCCCAAAGACAGTTTCCTGAATTCCACTGAGCTATCATCCAGTTGGGAGTTTCATTGTTATCGTTGTAAGTGAAATTACCAAGTTCAATTCCGACACCGTTTTCTGTAGTCTGGGACATAACCGTGAATCCTTTTTCAAAACTAATGTCGTTAAATAACTGTCTTGATTCGTACCCGTTGAGAGGTAATCCGAATAGTGAAGTGATTGTCAGAATCAGCATAAAGAAAAAAGAAGAAATTTTATTAAAAAATAACATAGTCAAAGATCCTTTCATTGTTAACTTTTCTTGATTTTACCACATAATGAATAAAAAAACAAGGCAGTCACTTCTGACTGCCTTAACTATGTAAGAATTATTTTTTGCTGAGAATATCTTTAATTTCTGAAAGGAGTTTTTCCTGGTTGAGAGTGCTTTCTTCAAGCTGAGTCTGACGAGCTTTAACTGCTTCGAGCTCTGCATCTGCTTTTGCTTTTTCTTCAGCAGCCTTAGCTTCTGCTTCAGCAATTTTAGCAGCATCAAGTTTGTTTTTGAGTTTTACGATAACACGAAGAACAACGAATACACAGAAAGCAACGATGATGAAATCGATGATTGTCTGAAGCCAAGCACCCCACATAATGTTGATAGCATCAGCAGTGTCTGTAGCGGGCTGAATCTCATACATAAGTTCGTTCATATTGATTTTGCCTGTAAGCTTAGCAATAACGGGGTTGATGATGTTTTCAACAAGACCTGTAACGATTTTGCCGAAAGCACCGCCGATTACAACGCCGACAGCCATATCAATGATATTGCCTTTTGTGATGAACTCTTTAAAATCTTTGAAGAATGTGCTTTTTTTCATTTTTATCCGTCCTTTTTGAATGTTTTTCTACATTGTATCATATATTTTTTGTTTTTGCAATATTTAACGATATATTGAAATTAGTTTTTGGAAAGTGTATAATTAGGTAGAAGTAAGTGGTTACTCTTATCGCTGTAGGAGGTGTAGGATGAAAAATAAAAAACTGAAAAAAGTAATACTAATAGGTGTATCGGTTGTAATTGCTTTGTATGTATTGTTCGATTTTTTTGTCAATTATCAGAACAACCCATTTTATGTCAGTGAGAGTTATCCGACACCAGAAGAGGCAGTTGAAGAAACTCTGCTGAGTGAAGACTATGAGTTTGTATATCAAAATGGTACAGGTTTCGGTTGTTGCAGAACAGAAGTTAATAATTATTCTTTTCAATATCTACTTCAGACAGAAGAGGGTTGGAGAGTTATTTCTGAAAATGTAATAGCTAACCCATATTTTTCGGTTGATGGTAAAGAACCAAATTATACTCTCATAATAAGAGAGTACAAAGGCAAATATATGATAATGGTATCACAACCATTTTATTCTGAAGAAGATTACGGTATGATAACTGTTTCAGACTCGCTGAACACTACGTATGAAAAATTTGAGTATTCTTTGTTGTTTGAACATAATTATTGGTATTGGTGTCTTGATGAATTACCTGATGATTATAAAATTATGATAAACGGTGTTGTTGAGTTTGATAAAGGTAAGCTGTGGTATAAATAGCAAGTTATCGAAAAAATATGTGATTGAATATTGATATAAATCAAAGATTGATTTTTAAATAATTTCAATAGAAGGTGCAGTATGAAAAAACATTATAAGATTCTTTCAATAATAGTGTTAATAGAGTTCATTATAATTTTTATAATGAGGCAAAACAATGTGAAGATAGAGTCTTTTATCGGTAGTGCATTGGGTGTGCTTGTGTTTTTTTTACCAATTCAGATTATGTTGTTCTTATTGAGCAGGGACACTGATGCTTCAAATGGAAAAAGAGTATTTGCGAAAATTATGTTTTGGTTTATCAATTTATGCTATATATGTACTGTAATAGCTGGTATTTGTGTTAAGTTAATTTAAGAAAGAGAGTTTAACCTCTCTGTGTGTAAATCAAAAACTTTTATAACTTTTTCTTTTTATATGTGATTAAACAAAAAACAACAGGTCTTTTTATACGGCCTGTTGTTTCTGCGTTTTGTTGCAATTTTTAACATTATTAACAAATAATATATTGCAATTAGGTTTTGAAAAGTGTATAATTAAATACAAGTAATTCGCTTTTAGTGAATAATGAAGAAGTAATAGTGAAAAAGTAAAAATCCAAGTTTTGCAACTTGGATTTTTGGTGCGGATAACAGGGGTCGAACCTGCACGGGGTTTACCACCAGATCCTAAATCTGGCGCGTCTGCCAATTCCGCCATATCCGCATAGTGACACATATTATATCAGAAAATTTTACTTTTATCAATATCTTTTTTGAAAAAGGAGCGTTTTTATGGAAACAAGATGGACTAAAGAAGTGGACAAGGAAGCACCTCTTCAGGAATATCCGAGACCTCAACTCAGGAGAAATATATGGACTAACCTTAACGGTCAGTTTGATTATGCAATCAGCGATTCAATGGAAGTGATTCCCACTGAATACGAGGGTAAAATCACTGTGCCTTTTGCAATTGAAGCGCCTCTCTCAGGTGTTGAAAAAAGACTCGACCCTATGGATATCCTTTGGTATCACAAAACATTTACATTGGGTGAGGAGTACGATTCAAAACACGTTATTCTTCATTTCGGTGCAGTTGACTGGGAATGCAGAGTTTATGTAAACGGTCAGTTTGTAGGCGGTCACACAGGCGGATACTGTCCTTTCAGTTTTGATATTACCGATTACCTTGTTGACGGTGAAAACGAACTCCATGTTTCTGTTTTTGATCCCACCGATAAAGGCTGGCAGCAGAGAGGTAAACAGGCAATCAAGCAGGTTGGTTTCTGGTACACACCCACAACAGGTATCTGGCAGACAGTGTGGCTTGAAGCCGTTGATGAAAAGTATATCACAAATGTTAAACTTACACCTGACATCGACGAATACTGTGTTCACGTTGACATTGAAACAACAGCAGAATCTGACTACAAAATCGTAGCAACTGTGTTTGACGAAGATGAAGAAGTTATTTTCTCATCAGGTATCGGTTGCGTTGACGTAATTCCCATGACCCGTTTTAAACTCTGGAGTCCCGAAAAACCCAACCTTTACAACGTAATGTTTGAACTTTACTATAAAGATTTGCTTGTTGATACAGTTGTAAGCTATTTCGGTATGAGAAAGTTCTCAATGGAGAAAGATGAAAATGGTATTCCTAGACTCTTCCTCAATAACAAGCCTTATTTCCAGATTGGTCTTCTTGATCAGGGGTACTGGCCTGACGGTGTTATGACAGCACCTACGGATGAGGCAATGATTTTCGATATCAAAGTTATGAAATCATTGGGCTTCAATATGCTCAGAAAACACATTAAGGTTGAGCCTTTACGCTGGTATTACCATTGCGATAAAATCGGTATGATTGTATGGCAGGATATGGTAAGCGGTGCCAAGCATCCGGGTAACTTCCTTGTTGGTGCAGTGCCGTTCTTCCAGATATCTGTTAAAGACGATGCTTATTCACTCTTCCACCGTGATGAAAAAGCTTGGCGTGACCAGTTTGAAGATGAACTTGAACAGATGATGGCAACACTCCATAACTGTGTTTCAATCGGTTGTTGGGTTCCTTTCAACGAGGGTTGGGGACAGTTCGATGCAAAGAGAATTGCAGAGAAAGTAAAACAGCTTGATCCCTCACGTGTTGTTGACCATGCAAGTGGTTGGTTTGACCAGAAGGGCGGCGATCTGAGAAGTATGCATAGATACGTTGTCCCCGTAACAAAGGGCAGATCTGATAACAGAGCTTTTGTTCTGTCTGAATTCGGCGGTTATTCACGTATTGTTCCCGGTCATACAATGAATGAGAATAAGGCATTCGGCTATCTGATGTATAAAGATAAGAAATCTCTTACAAAAGCATACGAAAAACTGTTTAACAGACAGATTATTCCGCTTGTCAGCAAGGGTCTCAGTGCTGTGGTTTATACTCAGCTCAGTGACGTTGAAAACGAAACCAACGGTATTATGACTTATGACCGTGACATTATGAAGATTGATAACGAAGCAATTATTAAAATCAATAAAAGATTGTTCTCAATTCTTGTAAGATAAAATAAAGGGGGAAAACCCTTGGCAGTTAAATCAAGTTCCAAACAGAAACTGTTGAGTCTGATAGATGTTTTTGAAACGCTGACAGACGAAAACAATGTTATATCAACAAGTGAAATTGTTGAAGAACTTTCAAAGAGGGGAATTACGGCAGAAAGAAAATCAATATATGCCGATATAGCCCTGCTTGTAGAAAACGGCTATGACATAATCAAAGTCAAGTCACCTAAATCAGGTTATTTCCTTGCCTCTCGTAACTTTCAGTTGCCTGAGGTAAGGCTGATAATTGACGCAGTGCAGTCTGCTGATTTCATTACACCTAAGAAAACTCAGGAACTTATAGAAAAAATCGGGACTCTTGTAAGTAAAGAACAGTTTGAAATGCTCAAGAGTCAACTCAGTATTTCAAACAGAGTCAAAACTTTCAATGAAGAAATTTTCTATACAATTGACGTTCTCAATAGGGCAATTGAGGAGAAAAAACAGGTAACATTCACCTACATAAGACACAAAATCGAAGCAGGTAAAAAGATTGTTATGGCTTCCCGTGATTTTACCGTAAACCCGTATGCTCTTGTCTGGTCAAATGACCATTACTATCTTATCTGTAACAATCCGAAGTATGATAACCTTATGCACACAAGGCTTGACAGAATGAGAAAAGTGAAAATTACAGAAACTCCTGTCCGTTCTTTTGAGGAAGTTTCGGAGTATAAAGGTGAGTTTGATGTTGCCGATTACTCCAACAAAATGTTCAATATGTTCTCAGGTAAACTCTGTGATGTGGAAATTGTCTGCAAAAACGAGATGCTTGAAGATATAGTTGACAGGTTCGGTGAAAATGCGACTATCAGAAATGAGGACAGCACAAGATTTTTCCTCAGAGCACAGGTTGCAATCAGCGAAGGCTTTATTTCCTGGCTGATGCAGTACAGAAACTCAGTTTACGTAAGAAAACCTGAGGAACTGAGAGAACATCTCAAAGAAAAAGCACAAGAGATAATAGATTTGTATAATTAAGTCAATTTTATTGACTGTTATTAAAAAAAGTGGTATAATAACCAATTGAAATTTGGAAGAATAAGGAGAATGTTTTATGGCATTTTACATTGGTGTTGACGGCGGCGGAACAAAAACCGCTTACGCTCTTTTCGACGAAGAAAAAAATATCGTGGCTGAAGTGAAAACTGAAGGCAGTAACCACGAAAATCTTGAAGGCAGTTTTGATGAAGCTGCAACAATTATCTGGGACGGCGTTACAAAATTGCTTGAAGCAGGTAATGTTACACTTGACGATATCGGATTCACACTTATGGGTCTTGCAGGTATCGACCATCCTTATCAGCACGACGAAATGTGTGCACAGATGGAAAAAAGAGGTCTTAAGAACTTTGAAATCTTCAATGACGGTTTCATCGTTGTAAAAGCAGGTGCAACAGGTAAAGCTGCAATCGGTTATAACTGCGGTACAGGTACTTGCTGTAATGCTATTGACCTTGACGGTAAAATGGTTCAGCTCGGCGGTTTCAGTGAGTTCTCAGACGATAAGGGCAACGGCACATGGGTTGCAATCAAATCATTCAAACTTATCTATGACGAAGTTGTTCTCGGTCTTGAAAAAACTGCTATGACAGAAATGTTCAAGAAAGAGTTCGGCGTAAATACAAAAGAAGAATTCCTCGGCACACTTGCTATGGCAGAAAGTGAAGAAAGAGGCAGATTCATTATGAGCCTTATCGACTTCTTCTTTGCTGCTTCAAAAATGGGTGATGCACCTGTTCTCAGAGCAATTGATGAAATGTCAGACAGAGGTGCAGATTACATCGTATCTCACCTTAATTCTCTTAACTTCGGTGACGGTGAGGTTGAAGTTGTTCTTTCGGGTTCAATTCACACAAAACTTCCCAACGAAGTATATCTTGAATGTCTCAAAAAGAAAATTGCAGAGCGTTCAGACAAAAAAGTTAAATATATCAAGCTCACACAGGCACCTGTTACAGGCTGTGTAAACTGGATTTTCCAGGATTATAAAAACTAAGGAGACGTGCAAAATGAAAGAAATTAACGTTGCAGTTATCGGCTCAGGCAGTACATATTGTCCCGAACTTCTTGACGGCTTTATCAAAGCTCAGGATTCACTTAAACTTAAAAAAGTGTCATTTATGGACATTGACGAAAGAAAACGCACAATCGTTGGCGACCTCTGTGTCCGTATGCTTAAAAAAGCAGGTATTGATTGTGAAACAGTTTTCACAGATGACCTTGAAGTTGCACTTCAGGATGCTGACTTTGTTCTCACACAGATGCGTGTAGGTAAACTTCCTGCAAGACATCTTGATGAAATTATCCCTGTAAAATACGGCCTTATCGGTCAGGAAACAACAGGTATCGGCGGTTTCTTCAAAGCACTCAGAACTATTCCTGAAATTCAGAAAATCACAGACTGTATGGAAAGAATCTGTCCTGATGCATGGCTTATCAACTTCACAAATCCCTCAGGTATCGTTACTGAATTCCTTCTTAACTACACAAAGGTTAAGGCAATCGGTCTTTGCAACGTACCCATCGATATGATTGATGATGTTAAAGAAATCACAGGTCTTGACAGTGAAGTAACTTACGTTGGTCTTAACCACCTCAGCTGGATTACTTCAATTGTAAAAGACGGTGAAGAACTTCTTCCCAAACTTATCGAAGAAGGTTTCTCACCCAAAGTTATGGCTAACATCAAGGACGACGGATTCTCACTTGAATGCCTCAAAGCAATTGAAGGTATTCCCTCATCTTATCTTCAGTATTACTACAACAGAAATGCTAAAATTGAGCATCTTAAAAATGACAAGAAGAGCCGTGCTATGACTTGTATGGAAATCGAAGAAGATTTGCTCAAAATGTACAGCGACGAAGAACTTTGCATCAAACCTGCACTTCTTGACAAACGTGGCGGACACAAATATTCACTTGCAGCAGTTTCACTTATTGACTCTATTGCAAACGATAAGAGAGATGTTCACGTTGTTAACATCAAGAATGACGGCACACTTCCTTTTATGGAAGACGATGACGTTGTTGAAATCAGCGCAGTAATTGGTGCAGACGGTGCAACACCCGTTCCTGTTAAGAAAAAGACAAACAGACATATGCAGGGTCTTATGCAGTCTGTAAAAGCATACGAGAAATATGCAGTTGAAGCAGCTCTCAATGGTGACGACGAAGCAGCAATGAAAGCACTTATGGTTCATCCTCTTATCGGTGATTATGAGAACGCAAAGGCTTGCTACGAAGAAATGAAAGTTGCTCACAGAAATTATCTTGAAAGATTTTATAAATAAGCAATAAAAAGGAAAGGACTGTATCAAAATAATTCTTTGATACAGTCCTTATTTTAATTTACTACGTTTATGGGATTGCCGTTTACAAAGGCTTTGATGTTTTCTTTTGTAACTTCCATCAGCCTTGCTCTTGTTTCTTTTGCTGCCCATGCGATGTGTGGAGTTACAAGCGTGTTTTCAAGACTTGTTATTTTGTCATTAACAGGAGGCTCTGACAGAAGAACATCAAGACCTGCACCTGCAATTTCCCCCTTTTTGAGAGCGTTTGCCAGTGCATCTTCGTCAACAGTTGCACCGCGTGAAGTGTTTATGAAGTAAGCAGTGTTTTTCATCTTTGAGAAGAAATCACTGTTTGCAATTGATGTTGTTTTTTCAGTAAGAGGGCAGTGGAGTGACACGAAATCTGAGTTTTCAAGAAGTGTGTCAAGGTCACAGAATTTAAGGTTTTCTGTGTCTTCACCGGGATGATTGGTGTTCACAAGAATGTTCATTGAGAAAGCCTCAGCAATTTTTGCAACTTCCTTACCGATTGAACCGAAACCTACAATGCCTATAGTTTTACCTGCAAGTTCACTGAGTGGTGACACCATATAACAAAAGTGCTTGCATTTCTGCCAATCACCGTTTTTAGTAGACGCTGAATGTTCTGCGACGCGTGAAGAAAACTGCAGAATGAAAGCAAATGTAAGCTGTGCCACTGATTTTGTACTATATGCAGGTACGTTTGAAACAGGTATTCCTCTTTCACGTGCATAATAAATGTCTGTGATATTGTAGCCGGTGCTTAACAAATCTATAAATTTTATGTCAGGCAGTTTTTCGAGGATATCTTTACCGAGCGGTGTTTTGTTTGTGATAACAATATCTGCACCTTCGCATCTTCTGAGAATGTCACTGCTGTCAGTTCTGTCATAAACTTTGTATTCTCCGTATTCACCAAGCCAGTCCCAGCTAAGGTCACCGGGGTTTACGGTGTATCCGTCTAAAATTATTATTTTCATAATTGACCTCTTTTTCTCATTATTTACATATAATTATATAAGTAAAAATAATTTAATTCAAGATTTAGGCGGAATTTATGACGAAAAAATTTTTCAGAAAACCTGATTTGATAAAATTGTCAGCTTTTTTGTTGATATCATTTTCAGTATGTCTGTTGTTATTACTGTCTGTTTTCAAATTGCCACAACTACAACTTTGGTACGATGAATATGAAAGTTATCTTTTGCAGTTGGAAATTCGTGTAGCGGCACTTGAAAACAAATGGATAATAATTATGGCAATTTTCTTCCTTTTTACCCTGAAATCCGTAATGCCTCTGCCGGTAATACCTGTGTCCTGTGTATGTATGATTTCAGCAATGGTGTTTAAATTGCCGATTTCGATAATATTGAACATTTTAGGACTTGTAATAATCTTTTCAATAAGGTATTATATAGGGAGAAGCAAAAAAACACTACCTTACAGAATATTGAAAAGCTATGATGAAATATGGAATGTTCTTGAACGTGACGGCAAGGGGAATCCCTGGTTGCTGTTTTTGTGCAGAACATTTCCGCTTTTCCCAATTAACACAGTAAGTAATATTTATGGCGGTATGAAATATGATTTTAAAAAATTTATTTTACTTTCAGTTTCAGGATATCTGCCGAAAATAATATCATATACAATTATCGGACGCAATGCGTTCAATCCTTTTTCAGCATCCTTTATTATTCCCGTTATGGTTTCAAGTTTTTTGTCGGGAACAGGGTTGCTGATTACAAGAAAAATAATTTTATTCATCAGAAGGAAAGGTGAAGAAGATGTTAAAATCAAAAATCAGTTCAGGAGCATATGATGCAGAACTCAAGAGAGTATATGTTACTGACAGTGCAGTAGCAGAACAGAGGGAGAGATATGTAAGCCTTGCTTCAATGTTTGAAGAAGAATACGGCAAGAATGATGCTCTTTCATTTTACAGTGCTCCCGGACGTACAGAAGTGTGTGGTAACCATACTGACCACAATAACGGAAAGGTACTTGCTGCAGCAGTAAACCTTGATGCAGTTGCAGTTTGTGCAAAAAAAGAAGGAAATATCACACGTGTTAAATCAGTAGGTTACGATATGGACACAGTTGATATTACAGATATGAATGTACATTCAGAAGATTACGGTACATCACGTGAACTTATCAGAGGTATGTATGCAGGATTTATCGAAAGGGGATACAAAGTAGGCGCATTTGATGCTTATACTACTTCTTCAGTTCTTTCAGGCTCAGGACTTTCAAGTTCTGCTGCGTTTGAAGTGCTTATCGGTACAATCCTTAACTATATGTTCAATGAGGGCAAAATTTCTCCCGTAGAAATCGCCCAGATTGCACAGTTCTCAGAAAATAAATATTTCGGTAAACCCTGCGGTCTTATGGACCAGATGGCATCATCTGTAGGCGGATTTGTTGAAATTGATTTCAAAGATACAAAAGAACCTGTTATTACAAAGCTTGATTTTGATTTTGCATCCTGCGGACATTCTCTCTGCATTGTCAACACAGGCGGTAGCCACGCTGACCTTACTCCCGAATATGGCGCAGTACGTTCAGAAATGGAATCTGCAGCTGCAGTTTTCGGCAAAAAGGTACTCAGAGAAGTTTGCCCTGCAGAATTTAATTCGAAAATTGCAGAAGTCCGCGAAAAAGCAGGGGACAGAGCAGTTCTCAGAGCGATGCACTTCTTTGCAGATAATGCAAGAGTTGATTTTGAAGCAGAATCACTTCAGAATGGTGACTTTGAGTCATTCAAAAAAGGTGTAATCGAAAGCGGTCGTTCATCATATATGTACAACCAGAATGTTTACCCCTCGTCCGCTCCTCAGGACCAGCCTCTGAGTATCGGTCTTTGCATCGCTGAAAGACTCCTTTCAGACAAAGGTGCATGGAGAGTTCACGGCGGTGGATTTGCAGGTACAATGCAGGCTTTTGTACCTAATGATTTGCTCGATGAATATATTACTGAAATGAAAAAAGTATTCGGTGAAAGATCCTGTTATGTTCTTTCTATCCGTCCTTGCGGTGGTGTTGAAGTAATAGGGGGCTGAATCTATGAAATGTGAAAGAATTTACCTTTATGAAGACAGACAGGACGTGTATCTTGATACATACATAAGAGATACTTCAAGAGAGTATCCTGTCAATAAACGTCCTGCAATGCTTATTTTCCCCGGTGGCGGTTACGGAATGTGTTCTGACCGTGAGGCGGAACCTATTGCAAATCAGTATCTTGCTTTAGGTATGAGTTGCTTTGTTCTTCGATATTCAGTAGGTGAAAATGCTTCGAGAAGAATGCCTGATTTCAGTCAGCCTTTGCTTGATGCATCACTTGCGATGTCAATAATCAGAAAAAATGCTGAGGAATGGAATGTTGATTCAGATAAAATCGCAATAATAGGTTTCTCTGCAGGCGGTCATCTTGCAGGCAGTCTTGCAACAATGTGGAACGACAAAGCAATTTTTGATGAACTTAAAATCCCTGAGGGAAGTAATAAACCTGATGCAGCAATTCTCTGTTATCCTGTTCTTACTTTCGGAGAACTTACTCACGGAGGAACAAGAGATAATCTTCTCGGAAAATATAAAGATGACGAAAACTTTATTAAGAAATATTCTCTCGAAAACAATGTTTCATCAGATACACCTCCCACATTTATTATGCACACTGCAGAAGACGGTGCAGTTCCTGTGAAGAATTCTCTGCTGTTTGCAAGTGCACTTTCTGAAAAGAAGATTCCCTATGAACTCCATATTTTTCCCTTTGGAGGTCACGGAATGTCAACAGGCACAAAAGAAGTGTGCACAGTGCTTAATGAATATGCAGGAAGATGGGTTGAGCTTTCTGCAAAATGGTTAAAATTAACTTTTGATATGTAATTTTTTAAAATCCTGCTTTTCGTAAGCAGGATTTTTTATGCTCATTAAGAAAATTTGATGATTTTTAATGAAAAAACATTGAAATTGTTAGGATTTTAGTGTATTATTATATGGGTATGTTTTTGCCTATTTTAAAAATCCTGGAGGATTTGATATGAAAATTAAAAGATTACATAAATTTTTAGTCTGTATTATGGCGGTGATAATGGCGTTTACCGCAACGTCTCTTACTGCTGTGGCAGCAGATATATGGTCAGGAGAGGCATCAACTGTTATACCGTCTCAGTCTAATGACGGATTCTATCTTATTCAGAGTGCGGAAGACCTTGCCTGGTTTGCCAATCAGGTCAATGCTGATGCAGGTAATTCAACTCTGAAAGCTCGTCTGATGAAAGACATATATCTCAGTGACCCCGAAACAAGCGGTAGTTTCAAAAACTGGACGCCCATAGGTAACTATTCAGCAGAAGGTAGGGTGTTCAGTGGTATTTTTGACGGCAAAGGTTTTACAATTTACGGACTCGCAATTTCAAGCACATCCGATTATCAGGGGTTGTTCGGGTATATTGAAAACGGTCAGGTTAGAAATGTTAATATTTCAAATGCTAATGTAAGCGGCGGAAGTAATGTTGGTACAATTGCAGGTTATGCAAATAACAGAAGTTCGGTTACTCAGGTTTATGTTACAAGTTCCTATGTTTCAGGAGCTGACAATGTGGGTGGTATTTCAGGTTATCTTGCAAATAAAGGTAATATTTCTTTTTGCGGTTTTGAGGGTGAAATTAAAGCTACGGGTCACCGTATCGGAGGTATCACAGGTTGTATTTTTGCTGATTCTACCATTTCACAGTCGTTCAATATGGCAAGTGTTGCATCAACAGGTAAATATGTAGGCGGTATTGCGGGTACTAACTCAGGCAGTGTTGTTATCAGCTGCTATAACAGAGGTAAAATCACAGGCGATTTGCGTGTAGCAGGTATTGTCGGTAACAATGTTGGCGATATATCATCTTGTTATAACGCATCGGCTGTTGAGTCGATTTCGACACCTGAAGGACTTACAGGTGCTATTGCAGCTTTCTATTACACTGCAAAAATCACAGATTGTTATTATGATTCAACTCTCTTCACAGGTAAAGAAGATAACGGTATTCCTATGACAACAGATGATATGAAAAGACATGGTTTTGTGTCTTCACTCAACAGTGCGGCAGGTAACTACTATTACGATTATCTTCTTAGAAATAACGGGTATCCCATTATGTCCTGGCAGGCTGACCAGAACCTCTGGGACGGTACTGTCTCAGCGCCTAAGTTATCCTCTGACAATAAATATTATCTTATTACCAATGCACGTGAACTTGCATGGTTTGCAGGTCTTGTAAACGGCACACTTGACGGTGTGGAACAGGATAATACTGCAAGTGCAATGCTTATGAACAGTATTGTTCTTAATGTTGGTAACCTGGGTGAAGAATCAAATATATGGACACCCATCGGGTCTGTTGAAGGCAGTGAGTTCGGCGGTGAATTCTCAGGTAACGGTTTCAGTATTAGAGGTTTGTATGTGCCTTCAGGTGATTCTGTTGGTTTGTTTGGTGCTACAAGTGTCACATCAATTATATCTGATGTGACAATTACCGAGTCTCTTGTTTCCGGTTCTGATTTTGTAGGCTCAGTAGCAGGTAAAAATGACGGAAAGATTTATGGTGTAAAAATTATTTATTCAGAAATAATCGGTGAAACAAACGTCGGTGGTATTGCAGGTGAAAATGCCGGAGAAATTGTGGAATCCTCGAGTATTTATTCAGATGTAACAGGCATCAGAAATATAGGCGGCATTGCAGGTGTAACTTTTGTTGACTCTATTGTTGAAACCTGTTGTTCATACAATACTGTTACAGGCGAAGAGGTTGTAGGCGGTATTGTAGGTGAAAATGTCAGCGATATTTCCCGTTCTTTCAATGCAGGTGAAGTAACTGCAACAACAATGTATGCGGGTGGTATTGCAGGAAGAATCAGCGACGGTTCTGTTGTTTCAAACTGTTATAACAGAGGCACTGTTTCTTCTGCAGCAAGAGCCGGTGGTATATCAGGCGGACTGAGAACTCAGGGTATAATCGATTCTACATATTCTGTTGGAGATGTTCTTGGATTAGGCGACAGTGCAACGGAAATATATGCAATCCTCGGTGAACTTACAAACGGTACAGTGAAATCTTCGTATTATGATAAGAATAAAATATCAGTAACGGATAGGTTTGCCACAGGTCTTGCTACAACAAAAATGACAGGTCTGAATGCACTGTCTAACCTTGTGGGTTTCTCTGTTGATTATTGGATTCCTACAGCAGATACAGAGTTTTTCGTGAATTATCCTCAGTTGGAAACTTTTGTTTCATCTCCTGATTTTGATCTCTATGATATTTCGGCTGAGAGTGTAGCTTATCTCAAAGCCGGTCTTATATGTAAAGTTATCAGCAGTAGTGAGACTTCATATTATAAAACTCTTACAGAGGCTACTGAAAAAATCGGTACAGGTACAGGCATAATTGAAATTATGGCTGATTTGGAGAAAATAGGAAGCGAAATAGTTGTGACAGGTAATGTAACTATAATTCCTACAAATGACTCGATAAAGCTTAAAAGAGTAAAGCACTATTACGATCAGGTGTTTACTGTTAAAGATGGTGGTGTGCTCAATTTCGGTGCAGATGACGCTAAATATGCAGTACTTAACATCGATGGTAATAACGTTGTGGATATTACTAATTCAAAATTTGCATCGTCCCTTATTACTGTTGAAAAAGGCGGTACATTTAACTGCTATGATGTAGTGACAACGAATAACACAGCAGGTATGGGTGGTTTCGTTTACAATGAAGGTACTGTTAATTTCTATGGCGGTTCAATTTCTGCAGGTACGGGTTTACAGGCAGGCGGTGTTGCATACAATAAAGGCGAAATGAATGTATTTTCTGTTGAAATGACAAACAACAACGCGAAACTTGCAGGTGGTGCAATATTCAATGCAGGTGGCACACTGAATATTAACACAGGTACCGACATTTATAGCAATACCTCAGGTGAGGGTGGTGCTGTATATGTTGGCGGTGGTACTGTCAATTTCAACGGTGGCGCAATTTATCTTAACTCAGCTTCATATGGTGGCGCATTCAGCGTAGCTGACAAGGGCAAATTTAACATTTATGATGGTAGTGTTTATGATAATACATCCACAGTCTGTGGTGATGCTGTTTATACTGATGGAACACTCAGCTTCTATTCAGGTGCATTTATTGATCCATCAAATGATGTTTACTTGCCTTATGGTGAGAAAATTATGATGATGGCGAAATCAATTTATTCATCATCAATTGTCACAGTAACACCTGAAATATATGAAGAAGGTGTTCGTGTTCTTGATGGCAGTTACACTGCTATGAACTCAAACCTTTGTGCAATCACACCTCAGGATGAGACTGTATGGCACGTTAATTCAGGCGGAAGACTGACAACAAATGAAATAAAATACGTTCTTAAAGCAAGTTTCTTCCAATCAGATGAAGTTCCGTACACTTCAATAGAAGAAGCAATGGCAGATATTGGTGATAAACCTGCGATTATAACTCTGATTGATGATATTGTACTGAAAGAAACTGTGGTTATAAAAAGTAATATCACTATTGAATCTGACGGAATTGAACATTCAATTTCAGTTGCTGAAGGTTTTGAAGGACCTATGTTCAGAGTGGTGGAGAACGCTGACCCTGAACAGACTATGTCCGTCCTTTCATTTGGTAATATCACCGACGATTACACAACAGATGTTCTGTTTGTTAACGGTACAAATGTTACAGCTGACTCAATGATTGAAGTTTCCGGAAACGGTGTTTTGAAAATTTATTCAGGAACTGTTATTTTCGGTGCGAACGGAATTGACAGTGCAGTCAAATCAGAAGGTACTGTGGAGATGCACAGCGGTAAAATCACTGAAAACATTATAGATAAAGGTGCAGTTTACATTCTTGACGGTAATATGAACTATTTCGGTGGTACGATTTTTGACAACGCAAATGTGGGTATTTATTCAAACGGAACACTGAACATTTATGACGGTGCAGGTGTTGATGAGTCAAATAGTATTTATCTTGCTGACGACAAGGTTATAAATGTGCAACGTCCTGACCCGATTTATGATGAAGAGGGTAATGAGATAGTTAAAGAATATGTCGTTCCCGAACTGATTGGTAACGTTGAAATGGAGAACTATATTATCGGTTCATCCGTTATTGCAACCAATGACGACATAAGCAAATATTCAGGCAAATTCACACTTGTTGACTCAACATACTCTCTTGATGAAAACAATGTCATCTTTGCAGATGACTTCGGACTCAGGGATAATGCTTCGATTATTATTGATAAATACGGTCAGAGGCTGGTTTACGGATTGACAATCAATACATATACAGCAAAAGGCCTTTGTCTTCAGTTTGAAAATGTAAATATAGCCCTGTATGACAAAAACGGTAACAGGAAGGGCGATAACGACAAAGTGGGTACAGGTGACAATCTGGTGCTTCTTGACGGAAGCGGAAAGATCTACAGAACCCTGGCTGTCGTTATTTATGGTGACATTGACGGAGACGGAGATGTAAATGCAAACGATGCTTTTATTACAAAAATGTATATTTACGGATATTTCCTGAGAAGTCAGTTTGCAGATGCACAAATCAAAGCAATGGATGTAAACCACGATTATATTGTGACGGAGTCAGATACTTCTGTAATGGAAGATATTGGTATTTCTCAAGGCGAAATAAAACAAACTCCCTATTAAAACAATAAGCAGGAAAGTGAAAATTTTCCTGCTTATTTATTTTTTTTGTCGCATTTTGTATCAAATAATTTATTGACAACAGAACTGTTTAGGGGTACAATATATGATGAATAAGTTTTAAATTTCTGAAAGGAATGAGATATTATGAGCAATGTAAACCAGTTGTATGATTTGTGGTGTGAAAAAGCAAAAAATGATGCAGATTTAATTTCAGAACTTGAAAGCATCAAAGGTAATGAGAATGAGATAAACGATAGATTTTATCGTTCTCTTGAATTCGGTACAGGCGGACTTAGAGGTGTTATCGGTGCCGGTACTAACAGAATGAATATTTTTACAGTAAATCAGGCAACCCAAGGACTTGCTGATTACCTTAAAGAAAACTTTGAAAATCCTTCTGTTGCAATTGCACACGATTCAAGAATCAAGTCGGATGTTTTTGCAAAGAGTGCTGCTTGTGTTCTTGCAGCTAACGGAATCAAAGTTTATCTTTACAAAGAACTCGTTCCCACACCTATGCTTTCTTTTGCAGTAAGACGTCTTGGCTGTTCATCAGGTATAGTAATTACAGCAAGCCATAACCCTGCTAAATATAACGGGTTCAAGTGCTACGACCCCAGAGGTTTCCAGATGACAGATGAGGGTGCAAAAGAAACATACGAATATATTCAGAAAGTTGATATTTTTGACGGCGTTAAAGTTGCTGATTTTGACTATGCACTTGAAAACAAAAAGATTGAATACATTGAGGATTGGCTTATTAAAGAATTCTTTGATTGCGTTGAAGAACAGAGAGTCGATAAAGAAGCTTGTGTCGACAGTGACCTTAAAATCATTTATACACCTCTTAACGGTACCGGTAACAAACCTGTCCGCAGAATCCTTAAAAGATTAGGTCTTACAAACGTTAGAATTGTTCCCGAACAGGAAAATCCCGACGGAAACTTCCCCACATGTCCTTATCCCAACCCTGAAATCCGTCAGGCTTTTGAATGTGCTCTTAAAATGGCTGAGGAAGAAAGTGCAGACCTTCTGCTTGCAACTGACCCTGACTGCGACCGTGTAGGTATTGCAGTTAAAACAGGGGATGACTACCGCCTTATGACAGGCAACGAAGTCGGTGCAATGCTTGCTGAGTATATTCTTTCAACTAAGAAAAATGAGGGAACGCTTCCGAAGAATCCAATGGTTGTAAAAACTATTGTTACAAGTGAACTTATCAGGTCTGTTGCTGACAAATATAATGCTGAAACTGCTGATTTGCTTACAGGTTTCAAATATATCGGTGAACTTATCACTCAGCTTGAAGAAAAAGGTGAGGCAGAGCGTTATGTTCTCGGTCTTGAAGAAAGCTATGGATATCTTGCAGGAACTTATGCACGTGATAAAGACGGTGTTGTTGCAGCAATGCTTATTACAGAAATGGCTGCACACTATAAGAAACTCGGCAAAACACTTGCAGATGTTATGGATGATATTTATGCTGAACACGGTATCTATCTTAACACACTTCTTAACTTTGCATTTGAAGGTGCAGAGGGTATGGCAACAATGAGCAAGATGATGGATAATCTTCGTCAGAATCCTCCCTCATCAATCGCAGGTCTTGATGTTGTTAAAATTTCTGACTACAAAACAAGTGTTGCAACAGAAAAACCAAGTGGCATTATGACTCATATTGATTTGCCGAAATCAAACGTATTGTCATATGGTCTTACAGATGCATGTTCTGCAATTGTACGTCCCTCAGGTACAGAGCCGAAAATCAAAATTTATATCACTGCTCATGCAGAAAGTTTTGATGATGCAAATAGAATCACTGAGGAAATAACTGAAGATATGAAGAAGCTACTTGATATCAAATAAGTTTACGGCAGGTAAGGATTTTTATGTTTAGTAAAAAAGTTATACGTATTGTTGCAATAGTAATGGCAGCTCTGATGCTGTTAGGTGTTTTCGGTGCTGCAATTTCCGCTTTTGCCACAGACGGTATTGTGAATACTGTGTCTATCCCCGTGACGGGACAGCGTTCTGCATTGATTCCTATTGTAATCGGTATCGTTGCTCTGATTTCAGCGATTATTTGTATTGTGAAATCAAAGAAAAACGAAAAAGAACTTTATGAAAGTTCAGAAGATGATTATATAAAGGAAGAACAGGTTGAAAAAGGACTTACTTTCTTTACATCGAAAAAAGAAGATACTTTCATTGAAAAACCTGAAAATAAAGAAGAATAATAAATTTCGGCATCGCTGTCTGTGTTTGCTGACGGCGATGCCGTTGACTTTATTTTTAAGCAATTAAATTAAATAAAGATTCAGGGTGATTTTTTGACTCGCGATATTTTTTACCAAAATGAAATAGAATACGCACGTTCTTTTCTGAAATCTGATTGTTATGACTATGTAATAATCGGACAAGATGGTGACTATCTTTTTGAAACACTTAAATGTGTTTTTAAGCCTTGTTCGGATAAAAAGTCAGAGAATGTATGTGTAATCGGTGTGATTTACGGTTCTGTTAACAAAGAAGAAATTCTTCAGAAAGTGTCTGATACTGTTTCAACATATAATTGCAAAAAATGTATTATCTGTGACAACAATTCATTAAGACCGGATTCAAGAGGTATAACTGTTTCAGAGCGTGAATATATTTTTTTGACCGATGAAAAAAATATTGTTGAAAAAGCAAAAGAATTGTCGCAAAAAGTTCCGTTGAATCTTTTGGTTTTTGATGAGATTATAGGTCCCGGTTGTAAAGTCAAAGATAATTTCAGATTTGCTGACGGAAAAATTTCTGTTTCTGATGAAGATATAGCAAATGTTTACGGTTATACATACATCCGCGACACTCTTACGGCAATAGTTATGGCTGTTCAAAAGCTGAAGAAAGGCAACATTTACAATGTTTCTTCTTTTAAAGCATCAGATTTTGAAATCAAACAGGAGATTTATAAACTTTTCAGTGAAAAATTTTCTCTTGAATGCTCCTTGTCGCGGAAGGGTAGTCAGAAAGTCAAGGCGCTTTGTTCTCTGAAAATCAGTTCATCAGGTTTTGTCCCGACAGATATCAGAAATGCACTTTATCTTACTGTTTCCTCACATTACGGTTTTGAATATGATTATGGTAAGAATCTTCCTCAGTATTGTTCAAAGCTTGATATTCTTAAGAAAACCGAGTTGGAAATTCTGAAAGAAATTGATCGAATCTGTAAAGAAAATGATATAAAATACTTCCTTACAGGCGGTAGCCTTCTTGGTGCTGTGAGATATGGCCACAGTATTCCTTGGGATGATGACCTTGACATAGGAATGTTAAGAAGTGATTTTGAAAAATTCAGAAAAATTTGTCCTGAATTAATAGATAAAACAAGATTTGCCTATTCTTCTCGCACAACTGAAGAAAATTATCGTAATCCATTTGATAAAGTCAGACTTAAAAATACATATTTTTCAACAGGGGTATTATCTGATAATAAAATTCAGGATGGCGTGTTTGTCGATGTCTTTGTTTACGATACAACTTCACCAAAATTAAAAATGCAGAAAATTCATATAAATCTCATCAAAATAGCCCATCGTTTTCTCTATATAAAAAAAGCATTCAAGATTGAAGACTCTTTCAAAGGATATAAACTATCGTTAATTGTAAAACCGTTTGTCAAGTTAATTCCTGTTAAAGTTATTTATCGTTTTTCAAATAAGACTTTTACAATTTTCAGAAAAAAGAAATCTGATTATTTGATTGACGGTACAGGTCTTAATATCGACAGGGGCGCATTCAAAAGAAGTTGTGTTGAAGAATTGACTGAAATGGACTTTGAAGGTGTAAAAGTACCTGTTCCTGTAAACTATGATGAGTTTTTGAAACATATATACGGTGAAAACTATCTTGAAGAACCTCCGATTTTTCAAAGAGTAGGTACTCATGACTTTATTCGTCTTGATTTAGGGGAATATATTGCTGATGAATCAGATGTTTTGTGTGAACAATCTCTTGACGGAGAATTGTACTGATTAAAATAATTTTTAACTTATTGAATATAATCAGTTCTTTTACAAAACTTACATATACAATAAAATCTTTCAATAAAACATAACAATTTTTTGAAAATCTATTGCCGTTTTCAAATAAAAAATATATAATACTCAAAGAACATAAAAGTAAAGGAGCTTTCTTATGTCAGAAAAATTAAAACTCGACATTAAAAAGACCATTCTTATTGGTTTTGGTTTTATGTCAACTTCAATTGCCTGGGCGATTTATGACCCTTATATCACAAAAATCCTCAATGCAGTACTTTCAAGCAATGCTACAATCAATGCATGGAGTACAGAGCTTATGGAAAAATTCCCTGCCTTGCTTGAATTTTCAAAAGCACAGGGTAATGCAGGCTTTTCTCTTGTTCCGCTGTTTATCGGTATTATTATGACATTCGATAACATCTTCGGTGTTATCTTCCAGCCCACATTTGGCAAACTTTCTGACAGATGCCACTCAAAATACGGCAGACGCAGACCTTTCATTTTCCTTGGTGCTCCCATTTCAGCACTCATTTTTGCACTTATACCTGTTGTGTTTCTGTCAAACGGAAGCCTTCCGCTTCTTATGGCAACAGTTATTATGTTTGTTTTCACGATGTCATTGTGGAGAGCACCTGTTGTTGCTCTTATGCCTGACCTTACTCCCTCTGAACTCAGAAGTGAGGGTAATGCTATTATCAACCTCTGCGGCGGAGCAGGTAGCCTTGTTGGTATGATTGCGGGTTCAATTATTACTATTGTGTTCAACACAATCTACGGCAAAGGCAATTTTGATGAAACTGCAACATATCCTTATGTTTTCCTTATTGGCTCAGTTGTTATGGTAATTGCAGTTTTTGTTCTACGTTTCGGTGTTAAAGAACCTGATAGCCGTCTTAAAGCAGTTGCTGATAACAGAGAAGCAGAAGCTGTTGCAAAGGCTCAGAAAGAAGAAAAAGAACGTCTTAAAGCGAACAAACTCTCAAAAGGTGAAAGAGTCAGTCTTGTGTTTATGCTTGCAGGTCTCTTCTTCCTTTTCTGCGGATCAAACGCTATCACAACATTCTTTGCGCTTTTCGCAGAGGAAGTTCTTCACAAGACAACAGCTCAGGCAACATTCCTTATGGCGGTGTTTGCGGTATGCTCAATGGCTGCTGCTATTCCTGCAGGTAAACTCGGTAAAAAAATCGGCAGAAAGAAGACGATTCTTATCGGACTTTGCCTCTTCTCAACACTTTCACTTGTTTATTTCCTGAAAGACAGTTCTGCACTCAATTGGGTAATCTGGATTCTCCTTGTTATCGGCGGTGCAGCAAATATGCTTATCACTGTTAACACACTTCCTCTCGTTCTTGAAATCGGTGGTCAGGAAAAAATCGGTACTTTCACAGGATACTACTACACAGCAACATTCTCAGCACAGATTGCAGCTCCCATCGTGTTCGGTATGTTCCGTATGTTCTCAGGAACCTACAGCACACTCTTTGTATTCAGCCCCATCGCATTTATACTTTCATTGCTTTGCATTCTCTTTGTAAGACACGGTGAGGCTATTCCTGATGAACTTATCAAAGAAGCGGAGATGTCAGATGACTGATTTTTCTGTTAATGCGACTCCTAATTATCTGTTTGATCGTCTTGTAGATATTACAGTAGATGATTTGAAAAAAATGCGTGTTAAAACTGTTGCAATAGACCTTGATAACACTTCTGTCTATGATTGCACAATAACTCCTCTGAAAGGTGTCAGGAAATGGTTGAGGAAAGTCAAAGAGGCAGGTTTTAATGTGGTAATTATCTCAAACTCATTTGAACTCAGAGCAAAGGTAATGGGTAAAATGTTTGGGTGTCTGTCTTTTGGTCCTGCTGAAAAACCAGATACAAAAATGATGCTTCTTGCGGCAGAGAGAACAGGTGTGGATATCAGTGAGATGGCGCTTATCGGTGACAGACTTTTTACTGATGTTGTAGGTGCAAATAATTGCGGTGCAGTTTCCGTTTATGTGAAACCTTACAGGAAAGAGTTGGCTTCTTTTTACTGGAAAAAAGCAAGACAGGACGAGATTGATTATTTAAAGAAAATCAATATAAACAGAGATTTAAAATCAATATATTTCAAGTGAGTTTCAGCGACTGTGAAAAAAACACAGTCGCTGAATTTTGTTTATATTTATCTTGCTTTAAACGTACAAATGTGCTATAATATCTTGATAATATGGCTAAGTATGTATATGAGGCGTTTAATAATGATAATTTTAGGAATTGACCCCGGATATGCTATCGTAGGATGCGGTGTAATTGAATATGTAAATAACCATTTCAGGGTGATTGAATACTCAGCGATAACAACACCTGCAGAAATGCCTTTTAACAGAAGACTTGAAGTTATCTATGACGGCATTGATGAAATGATAAAAAGAACTCATCCGGATGCATTGTCAATTGAAAAACTGTTTTTTAATTCAAACCAGAAAACGGTTATAGATGTAGGACAAGCAAGAGGCGTTATAATGCTTGCGGCACAGAAGAACAATCTTCCTGCTTTTGAATATACACCCTTGCAGGTAAAACAAAGTGTTGTAGGCTACGGTAGAGCAGAGAAGAAACAGGTTCAGGAAATGACAAGAATGATTCTGCATCTTGAAAAAATTCCCAAACCTGACGACGTGGCTGATGCGTTGGCAATGGCGATATGTCACGCTCATGCTCACGGGTCATTGCTTGGAAAACTCAGATAAAAGGTTGTGATTAAATGTATTACAGTTTAAGAGGAAAATTGATTTTTTCTGATGAAACCTCTTTTGCCGTTGAGTGCGGCGGAGTAGGATATATGTGTTTTTCAACAGCAAACACACTGAAAAGATTACCTAAAACAGGTGAGGAAGTTTTTGTTTTCACTTACCTGAATGTCCGTGAAGATGCAATGGATTTGTTTGCATTCCACGATAAAAAAGAACTTGAATGTTTCAAACAGCTTATTTCAGTTTCAGGTGTAGGACCGAAAGCAGGTCTTGCAATTCTGTCAAGACTTAGTCCTGAGGCACTGGCAGCAAGTGTTGCGGTAGGTGATGTAAAAGCTATTACACAGGCTCAGGGTGTAGGTCCCAAACTTGCACAGAGAGTTGTTCTTGAACTTAAGAATAAACTTAAAATTGACCTTGAAGAAGCAGTGGGAATACTCAGAGAAGAAGATGTTACAGCAACTACAGCCTCAGGAAACATTGCAGAGGCAACGGCAGCTCTTGTATCTCTCGGTTACACAAGAGGAGAAGCACAGAATGTACTCAAAGGTGCAGATGCAACTGTCAGCACGGAAGACCTTATAAAAATCGGACTTAAAAAACTTATGTCTTGAAAGTGAGGAGTGAACAGTGATGGATACAGATTTTGAAAACCGTATAGTGACTCCTGATTATTCTCCGGAGGACGTTGACCTTGAACTGTCGCTCAGACCGAGAAGTCTCGGAGATTATATAGGACAGGAAAAGGCAAAAGAAAATTTAAAAATATATATTGAGGCTGCTAAAAACAGAAACGAAGCACTTGACCACGTTTTACTTTACGGACCTCCCGGACTTGGTAAAACAACACTTGCAGGTATCATTGCAAATGAAATGGGTGTTAATTTCAGAGTAACATCAGGCCCTGCAATTGAAAAACCCGGTGACTTGGCAGCTTTGCTTACAAATCTTAATGAGGGTGACGTTTTGTTTATTGACGAAATTCACCGTCTTTCCCGTGCAGTAGAAGAAGTTCTTTATCCCGCAATGGAAGATAATGCACTTGATATTATCATTGGTAAAGGACCTTCAGCACGTTCAATCAGACTTGATTTACCCCATTTTACACTTGTAGGTGCAACAACAAGAGCAGGTCAGCTTTCTGCACCGCTTCGTGACAGATTCGGTGTTGTACTGCGACTTGAATTATATTCTCCCGAAGAATTGGGCAAAATAGTCACAAGAAGTGCTAATATCTTAGGTATTGGCATAGAAAATGAAGGGGCGTTGGAAATTGCCTCCCGTTCAAGAGGCACTCCAAGAATTGCGAACAGACTTCTTAAACGTTCTCGTGACTTTGCCGAAGTTGTAGGTAACGGTACAATCACCTCCGACAGTGCAAACCTTGCTTTGTCAAGAATGGAAATTGACAGGTTAGGTCTTGATAATATCGACAGACTGATGTTGACTTCAATGATTAAAAACTACAACGGCGGTCCCGTTGGTCTTGAAACAATAGCAGCAACAATCGGTGAAGAATCCGTTACAATTGAAGACGTTTACGAACCTTATCTGTTGCAACTCGGTTTTATCAGCAAAACACCGAGAGGCAGGGTAGTAACACCTGCCGGATACAACCATTTAGGAATTCCGATGCCCGGTCAACAAATGATGATGTGATTGGAGCGTTCATTTATGGGAAGATTATTCGGTACAGACGGAGCAAGAGGCATTGCAAATTCAGATTTAACCTGTGAACTGGCAATGCAAATCGGCAGAGCAACGGCTATGGTGCTTTCTGCTGATAACAAAAGACCTAAGGTTATGATTGGTATGGACACAAGAATTTCATCAGAAATGCTTGAATCCTCAATTTCAGCCGGTCTGTGCTCTGTAGGTGCAGATGTATTACTGTTGGGTGTTATTCCTACTCCCGCAGTAGCGTATCTTGTAAAAAAATACAGGTATGATGCAGGAATAATGATTTCTGCTTCCCATAACCCTTTTGAATATAACGGAATTAAAATTTTTAAGTCTGACGGATACAAATTACCTGACAGTGTTGAAGAAGAAATAGAAGCTATTATTCTTGACGACACAGGTGTTGTACCTCAGGCAACAGGTGAGAATATAGGTAGAATTGATAGGTCATCTTTCGCAATATTTGATTATATTGCTCATCTTGAAACAACGATTGATTGTGACCTTGAAGGCATGAATATTGCCATAGACTGTGCAAACGGCTCTTCAAGTGTTACAGCACCGAAGATGTTTGAGCGTCTCGGTGCAAAATGTCAGGTTCTTTCAGCAAATCCTGACGGTACAAATATTAACTTTCACTGCGGTTCTACTCATCTTGGAAATCTCAGTGAATACGTGAAAAATAACCCTCATTGTCAGATAGGTCTTGCTTTTGACGGAGATGCTGACAGACTTCTCTGTGTTGATGAAAACGGAGAAATTGTTGACGGAGATAAAATTATTTCCATTTGTGCAAAGGCAATGAAAGAAGAAGGCAGACTGAAAAAAGACACTGCGGTTGTAACAGTTATGAGTAATATGGGATTTTTCAGATTCTGCGAAGAAAACGGAATTTCCTGCGAAAAGACAAAAGTAGGCGACAGATATGTTCTTGAGAATATGCTGGAGAACGGATACAATATCGGCGGTGAACAGTCAGGTCATGTGATATTTCTTGACTATGCCACTACAGGTGACGGTCAGCTTACAGCATTGCAACTGTTGAGGGTAATGAAAAAGACAGGTAAAAAGTTGTCGGAACTTGCATCAGAAATGAATGTTTATCCTCAGGTGACAAGAAATGTCCGTGTTTCACAAATGGGAAAAGTTCGTTTTGCAACTGATGAATCAATAAAAATTGCCATAATAGAGGCTGAAAAAGAGTTAGGAAATAAAGGAAGAGTTCTTGTCCGTGTTTCAGGGACAGAACCATTAGTAAGAGTCATGCTTGAGGGTGAAGACGAAAAACTTATAAACCGTCTGGCATCCGAAGTAGCAAAAGTAGTTGAAGAAAGGTTAATGTGATTATGCGTACACCGTTATCGTGGAAGGACTATGAACTTATTGATTGCTCAGAAGGTGAGCGTCTTGAAAGATGGGGAGATATTGTTCTCATCAGACCGGACCCTCAGGTGATCTGGAAAACAAATAAAACTCATCCTTTATGGAGAAAAGCCAATGCCCGTTATCACCGCTCAAACAGTGGCGGTGGTCAGTGGGAAACATATACGAAGATTCCTGCAGAGTGGAACATAGATTATAATAACCTTACTTTCCATATTAAAACTATGGGATTTAAGCATACAGGTCTTTTCCCTGAACAGGCAGTTAACTGGGATTATATGACCGATATTATCAAAAACGCGGGACGTCCTGTTAAAGTTCTTAACCTTTTTGCTTACACAGGCGGCGCTACAATTGCTTGTCTTAAAGCAGGAGCATCTGTCACACACGTTGATGCTTCCAAAGGTATGGTACAGTGGGCAAGGGAAAATGCTTCTCTCAGCGGAGTTAGTGACAAGCCTGTAAGGTGGCTTGTAGATGATTGTATTAAATTTGTACAGAGAGAAATCCGCAGAGGCAATAAATACGATATAATCATTATGGACCCGCCCTCATACGGCAGAGGACCCGGTGGTGAAATCTGGAAACTTGAAGATGAAGTATATAACTTTGTTTCTCTTTGCAGTGAAATCGTGGCAGACGATGCACTTGCAATGTTTATAAACTCATACACAACAGGTCTCGCACCTTCCGTTATGCAGTACATACTGGGCAGTATAATGGTACCTAAATTCGGCGGAAGTGTTTCAAGTGATGAAATCGGTATTCCCGTAACATCATCAAAAATGGTTCTTCCTTGCGGTGCAACGGCAATCTGGCAGAAATAAGGTGATAGATATGGCTGAAGAATTTATAAAATTTGATAATGTGTCTTTCCGTTACGAAAACGCGGAAGATGAACCTGAGTTGCCCTTGGCTCTGAAAAATATAAACCTTACAATAAACAAAGGTGAGCTTGTTGCAGTGCTCGGTCATAACGGCTCAGGTAAATCTACACTTGCTAAACTTACAAACTCGATTCTTGTCCCCGAAAGCGGGAAAGTTACAGTAATGGGTATGGACACGTCGGATGAAGAATTAAAATATGAAATAAGACGCAAGGTTGGTATGGTTTTCCAGAACCCTGATAATCAGATTGTAGCAACAATTGTAGAAGACGATGTTGCATTCGGACCTGAAAATCTGGGTGTACCGCCTGAGGAAATAAGAGAAAGAGTTGATGCTTCTCTTAAAGCTGTGGAAATGTATGAAAAGCGTCTTGCAGAACCTCATAACTTGTCAGGCGGACAGAAACAGCGAGTGGCAATTGCGGGTATTCTTGCAATGCAGACAGACGGTATTGTTTTCGATGAACCTACTGCAATGCTTGACCCTAGAGGCAGACAAGCAGTTATGAACACAATAATGAAAATAAATAAAGAACAGGGTAAAACAGTTATGTTTATTACTCACTTTATGGATGAGGCTGTAATGGCTGACAGAGTTATTGTTGTCAACAACGGTGAGATAATGACAGACGGTAAACCTGAAGATGTTTTCAGTGATGTAAACGGTCTGAAAGAAGTAGGTCTCGATGTGCCTCAGGCAAGAGAACTGCAGTTCAGACTCAAAGAAAACGGTATAGATATGGCAGGAAACGTTCTTTTTGAGGACGATTGTGTACAAGCCATAAAAGAATTATTTTAAGTTAGAAAAAAGGTGTTGTAATGAACGTGTTATCCGTAAGGGGGCTGACCCATATTTATGGGCAGGGAACGTCCTCGGAAGCAGTAGCATTAAACAATTGCAGTTTTGATATAGAAAAAGGAGAACTTGTGGGCATTATCGGTCACACAGGTTCGGGTAAAAGCACCCTTATTCAGCATTTTAACGGTTTGCTGAAACCTACTCACGGTCAGGTGCTTCTCAACGGTAAGGATATAAATGAGAATAAGCAGACTACTATTGAATCACGTTTTAAAGTAGGTCTTTGTTTTCAGTATCCGGAATATCAGCTTTTTGAAGAAACTGTTGGCAGAGATATTGCTTTCGGTCCTAAAAATATGAAGCTTGATGAAGAAGAAATAAATCGCCGTGTACTTAAATGTATTGACTATGTAGGTCTTGATAAATCATATCTTGAAAAATCTCCCTTTGATTTATCAGGTGGCGAAAAGAGACGAGTTGCAATTGCCGGTGTTATGGCAATGGAACCTGAGGTTCTTGTGCTTGATGAACCTACAGCAGGTCTTGACCCCCGTGGCAGAGACACTGTGTTCGGTCTGATTAAAGATTATCAGGAAAAGACAGGTAGTACTGTTATTATAGTTTCACATAGTATGGAAGATGTTGCCCGTATTGCGACAAAAGCACTTGTTATGAACAAAGGCGAAGTTGCAATGTACGGTACTATTGATGAAGTCTATTCACGTGCAGATGAACTTGTAACTATGGGACTTAATGTTCCTCAGATTACAAGAGTATTTATGAAACTTAAAAATGACGGTTTCCCCATAAACGGAAACATCTATACAGTTGAGCAAGGTGTTCAGGAAATAATCCGACTTAAAAAGGAGGGTTATTCATTATGATTAAAGATATAACTATCGGACAGTATTATAAAGCGGATTCCGTTCTCCATAAGTGTGACCCCAGAACAAAGCTTTTGTTGACTATTGCATTTATTATAGTCATTTTTCTTTGTAAAAACTTTTATTCACTGGGACTTATGGCGTTACTTACTTTCGTTTCAATGCTTGTATCAAAAGTTCCCGTAAAAATGTTCCTTAAAAGTATAAAACCTATTATTCCGCTTGTATTGTTTACTGCAGTGCTTAATATTTTTTATACAACAGGAGGAGAAGTTCTCGTTTCTTTCTGGAAAATTACAATTACTTACAAATCAGTTTTCACGGCAATTTTTATCGCAATCAGAATATTCTGTCTTATTATCATCAGTTCGCTTCTTACTTACACAACTACCCCAACAATGCTGACTGACGGTATTGAAAAACTTCTGAAACCTCTTGATTTTATTCTGAAACCATTTAATTTCAGAGTTCATACACTTGCAATGATGATGACTCTTGCTTTGCGTTTTATACCCACACTTATTGAAGAAATTGATAAGATTATGAATGCGCAGAAAGCCAGAGGTGCTGACCTTGAAAGCGGAGGCATTATGCAGAGAGCAAAGGCTCTTATACCGATTATAATTCCTCTTTTTGTTTCTTCTTTCAGGCGAGCTTATGAACTTGCTTTTGCAATGGACTGCCGTTGTTATACAGGCGGTGACGGAAGAACAAGAATGAAACAGATGAAATTCAAAATCTGTGATTTGTTTGTAGGTCTCATCTTTACAGTGGTTTTTGCAGGTATAATTTTCCTGAACATAAAATTTGTTTCAGTAATCTGATTGGTGAAAGATATGAAAAACTTTCTTTTGGAAATAAGTTATAACGGAAGTGCATATCATGGTTGGCAGGTGCAGTCAAATGCCGTTACGGTACAGGAAAAACTTCAGGATGCAATTGAATCAGTTTTCGGTAAAAGAGAAGATGTAAAGGGATGTAGCAGAACTGATTCAGGTGTTCATGCTAATATGTTCTGTTGTAATTTCAGAACTGAAAAAGATATTCCTGTTTCAAGAATTCCTGCGGCACTTAATGCTAATCTTCCTTTTGATATAGCAGTGAAATCCTGCAAAGAAGTGCCGTATGATTTTCATGCAAGATATGACTGTAAAGGTAAAGAGTATGTGTATAAAATCTGGAATGCGCAGGAGAGAAATCCGTTCACTAACGGTTTGTATTATCATTACAAATATAATCTTGATGCCGATATGCTTAACAAAGAGGCACAGAGTTTTGTAGGTGTTCACAACTTTTCATCTTTTTGTGCAACGGGCAGTTCAGTTGAAGATATGACTAGGGAAATTTATTCCTGTCGCGTTGAAAGACAGGGTGATGAAGTTCTGTTTTATGTCAGCGGTAACGGTTTTCTGTACAATATGGTGCGGATTATGGTTGGTACACTTCTTGATATATCAAGCGGAAAAATTGAAAAAGGTAAAATAAGCGAAATAATTTCTGCTGAAAACCGTGAAAAAGCAGGTTGTACAGCACCGCCTGAAGGCTTGTATCTTAACAAGGTTTATTATTAACGGAAGGAAAATGTAAAATGAAAAAAAGAAACATAAGTTTCATAGGTAAAATTTTACTGATTGTTATTGCGGCAATTTCAATTATATTTGTTGCTGCAAGCAGTTTTTCAAATGTTACTTTTTCCAATAT
>JAZRQI010000282.1:0-7530 GCA_045649705.1 Acutalibacteraceae bacterium | reverse complement strand
AACCGTTTCCACGCTAAGGCTGTAACAGAAGGTCAGCGTAAATTTATGGGTACATTGTGGAACACTTATGCTTTCTATGTTCTCTATGCAGACATTGACTCATTTGACCCCACAAAGTATACTCTTGACAGAGATTCTCTTTCAGTTATGGATAAATGGCTTCTCTCACGTCTTAACTCAATGGTGAAAGACGTTGATGACTGCCTTGCAAACTACAAAATCCCCGAAGCAGCAAAAGCACTTCAGAGCTTTGTAGATGAAATGAGTAACTGGTACGTAAGAAGAGGCAGAGAACGTTATTGGGTTCAGGGTATGACTCAGGATAAGATAAATGCTTATATGACTCTCTATACAGCCCTTGTAACAACTGCTAAAACTGCTGCACCTATGGTTCCCTTTATTTCAGAAGAAATTTATCAGAACCTTGTTCGTTCAGTAGATGAAAGTGCAGAAGAAAGTATCCATCTCTGCTCATTCCCCGAAGTTGACGAAACACTTATCGATAAAGACCTTGAAGAAAATATGGACGAGGTTCTCAAAATCGTTACTCTCGGACGTGCTGCAAGAAACGGTTCAAATATCAAAAACCGTCAGCCTCTCGGCGCTATGTACGTTAAGGGCGAAAGAGAACTTAACGAGTTCTACAAGAAGATTATTGAAGACGAACTCAACATCAAGGATGTTTCATTCATTGAAGATGTTGACAGTATGCTTTCATACAACTTCAAGCCTCAGATGAAAACTCTCGGTCCTAAATACGGCAAACGCCTCAACGATATCAGAACAAAACTTGCTGAAATCGACGGCAGTGCTGCTAAGAAAGAACTTGACACAACAGGAGTTCTCAAACTCGACCTTGGCGATATGGTAATCGACCTTGAAGTTGCAGATCTTCTCATTGAAGCAACACAGAAAACAGGTTTCTTCTCACTTGCTGACAATGGTGTAACTGTTGCAATTGATACAACTCTCACAGATGAGCTTATTGAAGAAGGATTCGTACGTGAAATGGTATCAAAGATTCAGACAATGAGAAAAGATGCTGATTTTGATGTGCCTGACCACATTACAGTTTACATTCAGGGTAACGACAAACTTGCAGAAATCTTCACAAACAACAAAGAAGAGATTATGACAGACGTTCTTGCAGATGAATTTGTAATCGGCTCAACAGACGGTCACACAGCTGAATGGGACATCAATGGTGAAAAAGTAACATTTGGTGTTAAAAAAATATAATCAGATAAAAGAAAAATGCGAGTCAAACGACTCGCATTTTTTTATACCTCAAAACCTAAATCTTCAATTTCTTCTTTTGCTTTAATTACATCTGCATCGTCAACCGAAACTGTTTTTGTTTCAAGGTTTACTTCTGCTTTGATGTCAGCGTTTTCAAGTGCTTCTGAAATTCTTTTCACACACATAGGGCAGTGCATACCCTCGACTTTGATTTCTGTCATAATTTATTCTCCTTTGTTTTAAGCCTTAAGGCGTTTGTTACTACAAAAAGTGAGCTGAGGCTCATAGCCGAAGCACCAATCATAGGTGACAGCAAAATCCCGAAAGCGGGGAAGAGCACACCTGCTGCAACTGGAATTGCAAGGCAGTTGTAACAGAATGCCCAGAAAAGATTTTGTCTGATGTTTCTGATTGTCAGACGGCTCAAAGTTACTGCACTTACCACATCTGACAAATCACCTTTCATCAGCACAATTTCCGCAGATTCAACGGCAATGTCGCTGCCGCTGCCGATAGCACAACCGATATCTGCCTGAGTCAGGGCAGGGGCATCGTTGATTCCGTCACCAACCATAATAACAGTTTTGTTATCCTGTTGATATTTCTTGATTACCTCTGCTTTTTCGGTAGGCAGAACTTCTGCAACAATCTCGTCAACCTTTAATTTCTGACCGATATATTCTGCAACTTTTCTGTTATCACCTGTGAGCAAAACAGTTTTGATACCCATGTTTTTAAACTTTTCAATAGCCTTTTCAGCATCTTTTTTTACGGTATCTGCAACTGCAATAATGCCGAGAAGATTTTCGTTTTCTGCTACAAAAACAAGGGTTTTTCCGTTTCTCTGCATAGAGTTGATTTCTGATTCAAAAGCAGAAACATTTATGGCATTTTCTTCCATAAGACGTCTGTTTCCCGCATAGATTTTTTTGCCGTTATCTGAAACGGCACTTACACCGAAGCCTGCAAGACTCTGGAAATCACTTATGTCTGTTTGTGTTATTTGCTCATCTTTTGCTTTCTTGCAGATAGCCTGAGAAATGGGATGCTGTGATTTGCTTTCAAGTGAAAAAGAGATGGAGAGGATTTTTTCTTTATCTTCACCGACAATATCTGTAACAGACATTCTGCCCTCGGTGACTGTGCCTGTTTTATCGAAAACTACAACCTGAGCTTTGTGAGTGGTTTCAAGTGCTTCACCGTTTCTGATGAGAATACCACGAGATGCACCGAGACCTGTTCCCACAATAATTGCAGTAGGTGTTGCGAGTCCCATAGCACAGGGACAGCCGATAACAAGAACTGATGTGAATATTTTCAAAGCAAATGAGAAATCTCTGTTCACAATAAACCAGATGATTCCCGATAACAATGCGATTGAGATAAGTACGGGAACAAAAAAACCTGAAACCTTGTCAGCAGTTTTTGAAATAGGTGCTTTTTTGTTCTGCGCATCTTCTACAAATTTTATAATTTTTGCAAGAGTCGTATTTTCTCCCGTACGGGTGACCCTGATGTAAAAAGCACCGCCAATACAAATACTTCCGCCGATTACCTCATTGCCCGTTTGCTTTTCTACAGGGTTGCTTTCACCTGTGAGCATTGATTCATCTGCATTGCCGCTGCCTTCTGTGACAACTCCGTCAAGAGGGATTTTGGAGCCGTGCTTAACGAGGAGTATGTCACCCTCTTTAATCATTGAAACGGGAACTTCCCATTGACCGTTTTCGTCAACTAAAATTGCAGTATCGGGTGAAAGTGCCATAAGGGAAGTAATGGCGCTCTTAGTTTTTTCTTTGTTTCTCTCTTCAAGGTATTTGCCCACAGATACCAAGGCTACAACAACTGCTGAGGATTCAAAATAAAGGTTGTGTACGGCGTGTGGGTCATCGAAAATGAGAAATGTCATAACAACGCTGAAAATAAAGGATGCACAGGACGACAATGCCACAAGTGAATCCATATTGGGTGTCAGGTGGAATAGTGACGAAAATCCGCTTATAAAGAACTTTCTGCCCAGAATAAGCACAGGTACGGTAAGGATAAGTTGTACAAGTGCAAAGTTTATGGGATGTGTGTCCATAGATATGATGTCAGGTATGGGCATATCGGGAAAGAGCATCTGTCCCATAGAAATCACAAGAAGAAGTCCTGCAAAGCAGATTGAAAGAACAAGAGAAATCTTTTCTTTCTTTGCGTTGTCTTCTGTTGCGTCAGATGCGACTTCTTTTTCTTCTTCCCTGAGTGAGGCGGAAAAACCTGCCTTCTTTATTTTTGCAATAATATCCTCAGATGAAGTTTGTGTTTCGTCATAGGTAATTGTCAGTCTGTTAAGTGGCAGATTGACATAACTTTCTTTAACACCGGGTAGTTTCTTTGTTACCCTCTCAATTGAAGATGAGCATGCAACACAGTGCATGCCCACAATATCGTAAATTTCTTCTCTCATTTTTTAACCTCTGACTGTGTCTGTGATAAACTGTTTTACACCGAGTTTGTACAGACTTTCAATGTCTTTAAGTGTCTCGACTCCGTAGCAGAGGAAGTTTATTTCTTCGTTTGTCATTTTTTCCACTGTCTGAGCGAAATCAATTTTACTCTGCGAGTTGAAACAGAGTGACATATTACTGTCATCTTTGCAAGAATTGATTGCCTCTTCTGTTATATTTTCAACGTAGTAGATAAGTTTTACGTCTTTGTTGAGTTTTCTTATGTAATTAAGAACTTTTATGTTGTCAGAAGCATAAGCAAAAATGTAGATGTTTTCGCTCTTGAAATAGTTTATCAGTTCTTTTCCTGCAGTCTTATCGAAATCATGGAAATAAATTATGGGTGAAACACTGCTCTGATAAGCATATTTTGCAGTGTCTGTGACTAGCGGAATTACAGGGAATTCGTTAGGCTTGAAGTTCTTGATATTGAAGTTAAGTAAGTCGTAATATCTGTAATTTTTAACACTACCATTACCGTTTGTGAATTCGGAAATATCATCATCTTTAAGTGCAACAAACTTTTTGTCCGATGTCAGCCTTGCATCTATTTTTATTGAAATAATCTGCTTTGAAACAAGGTCATCAACGGCATAGGTTGTATTTTTCGGCACTTCGGTACCGTGACCGCCGTCAGCAATGATTGAGGTCTGAGAAAAGTCCATTATTGAGGAGTCGTTCAGAAGTTCCTTGTATTTGATTGAGTCAACTGCCTTTACAGCACAGAGAATGCCGACAACAATGCAGGCAACTGCAAGTGCTATGGCAGGGATATGTTTTTTCTCAACTTTGAACGTCCTCATTTTATCATTCCTTAAATTAAATTTGTTTTACGTAAAAGCTGGTGCTTTCTTTAAAACCACAGATTGAGTAAAGAGAGTGCTTTTCCGCGGTCACTTTGTTGTCAATAAGTATAATTTCCTTGCATTCGTTTTCCATTGCAACTGCAATTGAACGGGAGATGATTGCGCAGAGAATTTCGGCGTCACAGTCAGTTGTTCTGATGTCTGAAATTATTGCGGAGGGTATTAAAAAGTTCTCAAATCTGTGCTCGATTTTCAGGGAAAGAAAGGCAGTGACGCTTTCATTTCTTTCTCCGACAAGTATGTGCCTTGTGGGGTCACAGAGCATATTTTTAAAAATTTCCCGTTTTTCTTTGCCGAAAGGAGAATGGGGATATTCTCTTTTTGTGTGGTAAAGATTTGCAATAAGGTTCAAATCTTTTTCTTCTGCTTTTCTTACAATAAATTTCATAGTCAGCCATCCTTTCTTTTGGTTGCTTTACAGATATATGAAAGGACGGACAGGTTTATTACTCAGGCTTTTTAACTGTTCTGTTTATGATTATTGCAATTGCAGCACCTATGGCAGTGCCGAAAGTCCTGTTGACTGCTGCAACAAGGGGACGTGCAAAGTCGATGCCGATAATGATAATCAGAAAAGTGATAACGCTGATTGAAGATGCTTCTTTTTTGCCGATAGCATTGCAGAGCCATATAAGAAACACAACGCCGAAAACACATACGAATATATCACCTTTTGAAGCAAAAAGCTGAGCATTCATAAGACTCAGTAAGACAGAGGCAATACCGCCGAAAACGGAGCCTATAATACGGCTGATGCCGAATTTAACAGAGTTTTCGATTGTGTCCTGCATACAGATAACTGCTGCGATACTGGCAAAACTTGGGGATGTGCCGAAAAGATAGTCGTGCGTAAAAGATATTACGGCATTTGAACCGAATCGCATATCAAGATAATAAAACAGTTTGTAAATTAAAAGACATATGAGAACACACAAGGCTGTTTTTACAGTTCTCATACCAATGAGGAAACGTTTTTCCAATTTTAATCACCGGAATTATTATCCCCATTTATTTTATAATATTAAAGTTTAATTGTCAATTTCAATGTTTTTGAATGCCTTTACCCTTGCAAGGACTTCACGCGCTTCGTTATACACGATTGTAGCGTACGGACGAGGGTCGGAAGAAACGCCGTAAGCGTCAATCCCCATTTTTCTTGCAATGTAAACGGAACGGTAGATGTGATATTCCTGAGTGACGATAACAGCACTGTCAAAGCCGAATCCATTGTTTAGGTTTTCCATTGATGCATAGGTGTTAAGTCCTGCAGGGTCTGAGAGGATATCTTTTTTTGCGACTTTGTGTTCTTTAGCAACTTCTGTCATTGCAGAAATTTCATCGTATTCCTCAGGAACTCTTGAGTCACCGCTGAGGAGGAGTTTCTTTCCTGCACCGTCAAGGAAAATCTGAGATGCAATCTGGACTCTGTCATAAAGCTGATGACAGGGTGTACCGTCAGGAAGCACCTGAGCACCCAGGGCAATTACACAGTCTTTGTCAAGATTTTTTGCTTCTTCCGAGGTTATCACATAAGGCTTTGCATAAGAGATGATGTAAATGTTAATCCCTGCAACTGTTATAAGACCCAACAGACAGAGAGATATAATTGATATGAGAAAAAATTTAAGTCGCTTTTTCATAACAGTTCCTCTGAAATATTTTGCCCCGAAAACAAAGGTTTCGGGGCATTAAAAATTATCTGATGTTGATTTTTTTAGCCATAAGGTAGTTGGTTCCTACGAACATTGCAACTGAGCAGATGAACTGGAAGATGATACCTGCAAGGCCGATAAGTGTTCCCGATGTGCCGTACATTGCCTCGTCAACTAATTTTACGTTGCCGTTTGTGATATAGAGTGACAGGGGGAAATACTGTGTAAGCTGAATGAAGATATAGAACATTACGATGAAAAGTCCTACGAAAAGAAGGAAACCGCTTGCGTTACCCATCTGATTGAAAGGCTTGATGTTTGAAAGTGTGATGGAGAAGAAAATCTGTGAAACCAACACAAGAATTTCAAAGAAGAAAGCCAGAACAATTACAACGATAACTTTGACGAAAACTGATTTGTCAGGGAGTGTATCAATCATTTCGTAAAGGAGTTCAAGCTGTTCAAGTATTGCAGGGTCCATTTTGCCGAAGAAATACTTGATAACGAAAACGTAAATTGCTACATACATTCCGAAACCGAGGGTAATCCAGGAGAAAGAAACAATTGCTTTTGAGAAAAGCATAGCACTGCTTTTTGCGGGCAGTGTGTAGCTGAGATAGCCCTGGTTTGAATAAAGTGACTTGTTGAAATAAGTCAGCACCTGAAAAACAGGAATGATAAGAACTGCAAAACTGAGAATCAGAAGTGCTACCGTGCCGATTGCCTGAATGATTGCAAGGCTTTCAAAAGCATAGGAAAGTGCTGTGAAAACACCGATTGCAATTGCGATAAGGTAAATACCAAGCAAAGAGTGTGCACTTGCTTTAAAATCGTTTTTAATTAACTTCCCAAGCAAAGTGGAACACCTCCTTGAATACCTCTTCAACTGATTTGCCTTCTGCACGGATTACAGATGTATCTTCGTCAAAAAGCACCTGACCTTTACCAATCATAAGTACGTGGTCAAAGATTCTTTCAACGTCGTGGATAAGGTGAGTTGAAAGAAGAACTGTTGAATTTTTAGAATAGTTGTTCATAATCGTGTCGAGAATGAAGCTTCTTGCAGCAGGGTCAACACCGCCGAGAGGCTCGTCCAGGATATAGAGTTTTGCGTTTCTGCTCATAACAAGAAGAAGCTGAAGTTTTTCCTGCATACCCTTTGACATTGTTTTAGCCTTCTGTTTCATGGGAAGGTTAAAGTGTTTCATCATTCTCAGAGCCTTTTCTTTGTCGAAGTCCTCAAAGAAATCGTCAAAGTAATTTATGGCATCAATAGGACGCATC
>JAZRQI010000281.1:0-13361 GCA_045649705.1 Acutalibacteraceae bacterium | reverse complement strand
CCGATTTTTTATAAGGAGTGACAGTATGAAAAAAGTTGTAAAAATATTGAGTATCGTTCTTGCAGTTGTTGTAGGTTACTTTGTTGTAACAGCAAGTATTTATATGCCCTTTGTAATTAAAGATGCAAATACACCTTATAACGATGACTGTGATTATCTGATGATATTAGGAAACCAGGTTGTAGGCAAAGATACACCCAGTCCTCTGATGCTTGAACGTGTTGGCAGGGCAGCGGAATATCTTGCGGAAAATGAAGATTGTTATGTTGTAGTCTGCGGTGGAATTACAACTGATGAGCAGATAATTTCCGAGTCTGTATTGATGGCTGAACTTCTTACAAAAGACGGTGTAAATCCTGACAGAATCATTCTTGAAGATAAGTCAACGACTACATTTGAAAACTTTGAATTTGCCAAAGAGAAAATAGAGGCTCATTCGGGAAAAGATATTGAAGATGTTGATGTTGCTTTCCTGTCATCTGATTATCATATGCACAGAGCCGGTGTAATTGCCGACCATTTTGGTTTCAACGATATCGGCAGAGTAAGTTGTACAACAGAAAACGGATTCATTAAAACCCTTGTAAGAGAATATTTTGTGGGTTATGATTTATTAGTAAGACTTATTAAAAATTAAAACTGAATTCAATTTAAAAAGGCTGATGTTCATTTGAACATCAGCCTTTTTGTTTAGTTATTATTTATTTTCTGTTGAGTAATAGAACTCCTGTGTTTCTTCCTGAGGTTCTTCTGTGGGAACAACCTTAACGTCCTGGTAGCACTTCATACCTGTACCTGAGGGAAGAAGTTTACCGATGATAACGTTTTCTTTAAGACCAAGCAACGGGTCAGTTTTGCCCTTGATTGCTGCATCTGTAAGAACTCTTGTTGTTTCCTGGAAGGATGCTGCTGAAAGGAATGAGTCTGTTGCAAGTGATGCCTTGGTAATACCCATAAGAACATCTTTTGCTTCAACAAAGTTGGGCTCTCTGCCTTCTTCTGCTGCTTTCGCTGCAATCTTCTTGTTGATTTCTCTAAACTCTTTCTTTTCAATCTTTGTTCCGGGAAGAATATCGCTGTCGCCGGGGTTTTCAACCTCAACTTTTCTCATCATCTGACGAACAATAACTTCGATGTGCTTGTCGTTGATATCAACACCCTGCATACGGTAAGTTCTCTGAACTTCACGGATGAGGTAATCGTGAACTGAATGAACACCAAGAACATCAAGAATATCGTGGGGGAAGAGTGAACCTTCTGTAAGAGCATGACCCTTTTCGATGATGTCGCCTTCCTGAACTCTGAGACGGAAACCGTAGGGGATAAGGTAGCTTCTTTCATCTGCTGTTTCGGGGTCAGTTACTACAACGTGCTTGCTCTTCTTGATTTCACGAAGTGATACAACACCGGCGATTTCACTGATGATAGCGTGAACTTTGGGTCTGCGTGCTTCGAAGAGTTCTTCGATTCTGGGAAGACCCTGTGTGATATCGCCTGCGTCCTTAGCACCACCTGTGTGGAACGTTCTCATTGTAAGCTGTGTACCGGGTTCACCGATTGACTGAGCAGCGATGATACCAACTGCTTCACCAACTGTAACAGGCTGACCTGTTGCAAGGTTTGAACCGTAGCACTTGATACAAACACCGTGTTCTGCTTCACAAGTGAGGAGTGAGCGAATCTTGATTCTTGCGCCTTCTTTATCAACGTTTTCCTGACCTGCAGTTTTCTTTTCATAGTCAGCGTAAACATATTCAGCAACCATTTCTGCTTCATCTTCGTTCATCATCTTGTCTTTTGACATAATGAGTTCGCCTGTTTCTTCATTTACAAGGTCTTCAAGAAGATATCTGCCTGTAAGTCTTTCTGCAAGACCTACGATTCTTCTGTTACCGTCGTAAATGTCGTAAACTTCAAGACCTTCTGAGCAACCGCAGTCTTCTTCACGGATGATAACTTCCTGTGAAACGTCAACAAGACGACGTGTAAGGTAACCTGAGTCAGCTGTACGAAGAGCTGTATCGGCAAGACCTTTACGAGCACCACGAGATGAGATGAAGTATTCGAGGATATTAAGACCTTCACGGTAGTTAGCTTTGATGGGTACTTCGATTGTCTTACCAGCTGTGTTAGCGATAAGACCACGCATACCTGCAAGCTGACGAAGCTGTGAGTCGTTACCACGGGCACCTGAGTCAAGCATCATATAGATGGGGTTGTACTTATCAAAGTTGTTTTTAAGTTCTGCAGCAACCTGTTTTGTACATTCTTCCCAAGTATCGATAACTTTTTCTGAACGACCTGCGGCACTGATAAGACCTCTCTGATAGTTGCGGTCAATCTTTTCGATTTCTTTTTCTGCTGCTGCAAGAAGTTCTGCCTTTTTGGGCGGAATTGTAGCATCGCAGGAAGCAACTGTGATACCGCTTCGTGTTGAATATTTGTAACCCTGATTCTTAATCTTGTCAAGAACGTCAGATGTTACTGCTGTACCGTGAATCTTGATACATTTTGCAATGATTTTACCAAGCATTTTCTTGTTAACAAGGAAATCAGCTTCAAGTTTGAAAGCGTTTTCAGGGTCAGTTCTGTCAACAAAACCGAGGTTCTGAGGAACGGGTTCGTTGAAGATAACACGACCGATTGATGTTTCAACAAGCTTTGTAACTTTTTCGCCGTTGATTTCTTTTGTCATACGAATCTTGATAAGAGCGTGAAGGCTGATAACGCCTTCTTCGTATGCCATTTTAGCTTCGTCAATATCACGGAAAGCTTTGCCTTCACCAACAGCTCCGGGTCTGATAAGTGTAAGGTAATATGAACCGAGAACCATGTCCTGTGTAGGAACAGTTACGGGACGTCCGTCTGAGGGCTTGAGGAGGTTGTTGGTAGAAAGCATAAGGAATCTTGCTTCTGCCTGAGCCTCTGCTGACAGAGGAACGTGTACGGGCATCTGGTCACCGTCGAAGTCAGCGTTGAAAGCTGTACATACGAGGGGATGGAGTTTGATTGCTCTACCTTCGATAAGAACAGGTTCGAAAGCCTGGATACCAAGTCTGTGAAGTGTAGGAGCACGGTTGAGAAGAACGGGGTGGTCTTTGATAACAACTTCAAGTGCATCCCATACTTCGTCAGTTGCACGTTCAACCATTTTACGTGAACGTTTGATGTTTTCTGCAACGCCTGTTTCAACAAGACGTTTCATAACGAAAGGCTTGAAGAGTTCGAGTGCCATTTCCTTGGGAAGACCGCACTGATAAAGTTTGAGTTCGGGACCAACAACGATAACTGAACGTCCTGAGTAGTCAACACGTTTACCGAGAAGGTTCTGACGGAAACGACCCTGCTTACCTTTAAGCATATCTGAAAGAGATTTGAGTGCTCTGTTGTTGGGGCCTGTTACAGGACGTCCGCGTCTGCCGTTGTCGATAAGTGCGTCAACAGCTTCCTGGAGCATTCTCTTTTCGTTTCTTACGATGATTTCGGGTGCACCGAGTTCAAGAAGTTTTGCAAGACGGTTGTTTCTGTTGATAACACGTCTGTAAAGGTCATTAAGGTCACTTGTTGCGAATCTGCCGCCTTCAAGCTGAACCATAGGACGGATATCGGGGGGGATAACGGGAACAACGTCCATAATCATCCATTCAGGTCTGTTGCCTGACTGACGGAATGCTTCAACAACCTCAAGTCTCTTAAGAATCTTTGCTTTCTTCTGGCTTGTTGCTGTTTCAAGTTCTTCGTGAAGTTCCTTTGAAAGCTGTTCAAGGTCCAGTTCAGCAAGAAGTTCTTTGATTGCTTCAGCACCCATACCTGCTCTGAAGTCGTCTTCGTACTTCTCGCGCATATCGGCATAATCTTTTTCGTTAAGAGTCTGATACTTTTCAAGAGGTGTGTCACCGGGATCGATAACAACGTACATTGCAAAGTAGAGAATCTTTTCAAGGTTTCTGGGAGTGATGTCAAGGATAAGACCCATTCTTGAGGGGATACCCTTGAAGTACCAGATGTGTGAAACGGGAGCTGCAAGTTCGATGTGACCCATACGTTCACGACGAACCTTTGATTTTGTGATTTCAACACCGCAGCGTTCACATACTTTACCTTTATATCTTACTCTTTTGTATTTTCCGCAGTGACATTCCCAGTCCTTTGTGGGTCCGAAAATTCTTTCGCAGAAAAGACCTTCCTTTTCAGGTTTAAGAGTACGGTAGTTTATTGTTTCGGGTTTCTTGACTTCACCGTAAGACCAGCTTCTGATCTGGTCAGGTGAAGCAAGACCGATTTTTATAGATTCAAAATTAATGTTTTCCATAACAACGAACTCCTTTCAATCAATAATCTTCATCGCTGAGAGCTGAGTCGTCTGCAGGATATTCGTCGTAACTGTCGCCGTAAAAGTCTTCTTCAGTTTCTTCAGAAGTGTAGAAGTTGCTGTCGCCGTCTTCACTTTCTACAAGATAACCTTCGCTCTTTTCAGCGTCATTTACGTTTGTAAAGGCTTCTTCGTCAACCTGGATTCCGATTTCGTTATCATCAAATGTCTGTCTCAGGTCAATTTCATTGTCGTCGCCGTCAAGAACTTTGACATCAAGAGCAAGAGACTGAAGTTCTTTGATAAGAACCTTGAATGATTCGGGAACGCCGGGAGTGGGAACGTTCTGACCTTTAACGATTGCTTCGTAAGTCTTGACACGTCCTACAACGTCGTCAGACTTAACTGTAAGGATTTCCTGAAGAGTATAAGCAGCACCGTATGCTTCAAGTGCCCAAACTTCCATTTCACCGAAACGCTGACCACCGAACTGTGCTTTACCACCGAGGGGCTGCTGAGTAACGAGTGAGTAAGGACCTGTTGAACGAGCATGAATCTTATCGTCAACAAGGTGGAGAAGTTTAAGGAAGTACATAACACCGACTGTAACGGGGTTATCGAACTTTCTGCCTGTACGTCCGTCTGTAAGGATTGACTTACCGTCTTCTCTGAGACCTGCAAGTTTAAGAGTTTCTCTGATGTCAGCTTCGTGAGCACCGTCAAATACGGGGGTCATAACCTTCCAACCGAGACTTCTTGCTGCGAAGCCAAGGTGAACTTCAAGAACCTGACCGATATTCATTCGGCTGGGAACGCCGAGGGGGTTAAGAACGATATCAAGAGGAGTACCGTCTTCAAGGAAGGGCATATCTTCAACGGGAAGAATACGTGAAACAACACCTTTGTTACCGTGACGACCAGCCATTTTGTCACCGACAGAAAGCTTACGTTTCTGAGCGATGTAGCAACGTACTGTCATATTAACACCGGGGCTGAGTTCATCGCAGTTTTCGGGAGTGAAAACTTCAACGTTAACGATGATACCGTATTCACCGTGAGGAACTCTGAGTGAAGTATCGCGGACTTCTTTAGCTTTTTCACCGAAGATAGCGCGGAGAAGTCTTTCTTCAGCAGTGAGTTCTGTTTCACCCTTGGGAGTAACTTTACCGACAAGGATGTCACCTGAGTGAACTTCTGCACCTACGCGGATAATACCTCTTTCGTCAAGGTCTTTAAGAGCATCTTCACCAACGTTGGGGATATCTCTTGTGATATCTTCCGGTCCGAGTTTAGTATCTCTTGCCTCAACTTCGTATTCTTCAATGTGGATAGATGTGTAAACGTCTTCACGAACAAGCTTTTCATTGATGAGAACAGCGTCTTCGTAGTTGTAACCTTCCCAGGTCATAAAGCCGATGAGGGCGTTTTTACCAAGGCTGATTTCACCGTTATCTGTAGCGGGACCGTCTGCGATAACCTCTTTTGCTTCTACGTGCTGACCGATTGAAACTACGGGGCGCTGGTTGATACAAGTGCCCTGGTTAGAACGCATAAACTTAACAAGGTTATATTCGTCAACGTGACCGTCGTCTGTGAGAATTGTGATTTTTGTAGAGTCAAGACCTGTTACAGTACCTGCACGTTTTGCAATAAGAGCAATACCTGAGTCAACAGCAGCCTTATATTCCATACCTGTACCAACGAAGGGTGCATCTGTTTTAAGAAGCGGAACAGCCTGACGCTGCATGTTAGATCCCATGAGAGCACGGTTTGCGTCGTCGTTTTCAAGGAAGGGAATCATTGCAGTAGCAACTGATACGAGCATTTTGGGAGAAACGTCCATATAGTCGGCTTTTGAATTGTCGATTTCAAGGAATTCGTCTCTGTAACGTGCTGTAACTTTTGCATTGATGAAACGGCCGTTTTCATCGAGGGGTTCGTTAGCCTGTGCAACGATGAAGTTATCTTCAACGTCAGCAGTCATATAGTGAACTTCGTCAAGAACGATGCCTGTTTCTTTATCGATTTTTCTGAAAGGTGCTTCAATGAAGCCGTATTTGTTGATTCTTGCAAATGTTGCAAGGTAAGAGATAAGACCGATGTTGGGACCTTCGGGAGTTTCGATGGGACACATACGTCCGTAGTGGCTGTAGTGAACGTCACGAACTTCGAAGCCTGCACGGTCTCTTGAAAGACCGCCGGGGCCGAGGGCTGAAAGTCTTCTCTTATGTGTGAGTTCTGCAAGGGGGTTAGTCTGGTCCATGAACTGTGAAAGGGGAGATGAACCGAAGAACTCTTTGATAGCCATAAGAACAGGTCTTGAGCTGATAAGTGCTGTGGGAGTCATCTTATCGTCGCCGTCCTGACTCTGGAGAGTCATTCTTTCGCGTACAACTCTTTCAACACGTGAAAGACCGATTCTGAACTGATTCTGGAGCAATTCGCCGACAGAACGGATACGGCGGTTGCCGAGATGGTCGATATCGTCAAGAGTACCTACACCGCAAGCAAGGCAGTTAAGGTAGTTGACAGATGCGAAAATATCTTCAATTGTGATATGCTTAGGAATAAGGTCGTCACAACGTGATGCGAGAACTTCTTTGAGAGCATCCTTGTCATCGCCGCATTCGTCAAGAATTGCGAAGAGGATGTCTGCACGTACGCATTCGTTGATAGCAATTTCTTCAAGTTCATCTTCTGTGAACATGGGAAGATAAGGTTTGGGGTCAACCATACCGTTTGAAACGACTTTAACTTCCTTATGGTCAAAGTGAACGTCAGCTTCAACATAAGCTTCTGTTACACCTGCCTGTTCGATTTCAAGTGCTCTTTCCTTTGTGAGGATTTCACCTGAATCTGCAAGAATTTCTCCTGTGAATTTGTTGATTACAGGCTGAGTAAGTTTGCAACCTGCAAGACGTGAGGAGATAGCCATTTTCTTATTGTATTTGTAACGGCCTACTCTTGAAAGGTCATAGCGGTGAACATCGAAGAAAAGGTTTTCAAGATGTGTCTGAGCTGTTTCAAGAGTTGCGGGCTCGCCGGGACGAAGCTTTTTGAAAACTTCCATAAGAGCTTCTTCTGAGTTCTTAGTTTCGTCCTTTTCAAGAGTAGCAATGATTCTTTCGTCGTTTCCGAAGAAATCGAGAATATCGCTGTTGCTTGAAAGTCCGAGAGCACGCAGGAAAGTCGTGATGTAGATTTTTCTGTTTTTGTCGATTCTTACATAGTAGAGGTCGTTTGAATCTGTTTCATATTCAAGCCAGGCACCTCTGTTGGGAATGACAGTAGTAGCGAAAAGACGTTTACCTGTCTTATCGTGTGTCATATCATAATACATACCGGGTGAACGGACAAGCTGAGAAACAATAACACGCTCAGCACCGTTGATAACGAAGGTACCGCTTTCGGTCATAATGGGGAAGTCACCCATATAAACTTCGCTTTCTTTGATTTCTCCGGTTTCTTTGTTTGTAAGACGAGCCGTTACACGCATAGGAGCAGCGTAAGTTGCATCACGCTGTTTGCATTCGTATACTGTGTACTTGGGCTTATCGTCCATTCTGTAACCGATGAAGCTCAGAACCCAGTTGCCTGTGTAGTCAACGATGTCAGCTGTGTCCCTGAAAACCTCTTTAAGACCGTCAGTAAGAAACCATTCGTAAGATTTCTTCTGGATTTCAATGAGGTTGGGCATTTCCATAACTTCGTCGATGCGGCCGAAACTTTTTCTGAGAGTTTTTCCTCGGTAGACATCTCGTACATTACCCATAGATCATATCACTCCGTTCTTTGATTTTGCATGGTAAATGTTACTTTTTCGTATAGAGTAAAATTCCTTGATTTTTACTGAAAATACCATTGATTTTCAGCGATTTTTGTGGTATTATGTAAACACCTCAAAATAGCAAGGGATAATACTATCCATTATAATGCAGTATAAAATTTTAGCATACTTTTCAGGGCTTGTCAATAGCTTTTGAAAAGTTTTTTCATTATATATAGAAAAATTTTCAGCAATATAAAAACAGAGTAAGAAATGCGGGTGCAAATCTTACTCTGTTTTGTTTTAAAATCTGTTTTTGAGTTTTGTTTTACCGAGAATGCCTATTATTACTGTTGATACCGCGATTCCGAACAGTCCCTGTATGGTGTTGCCGGGAATACCGGGCAGGGCAGGGATAAAACTTCCTGCAAGAAGTGCATCGTAAAGGAAATAGCCCCCGACCATAATTATTTCACTGAAAACACCGCTTATGATTCTCGGTAAAATGGGTTTGTTTCTGAACAGCTTTGAAAGTGAAGTGAAAGCAAAGTAAGAAACAACAGCCATAAGACCTTTGATAATCAGCGTTGCGGGTGCATAAACTGCATATCCCAACACAAGGTCAGAAATGGCAGAGCCTATACCTCCTGCGATGAAGCCGTAAACAGGACCTAAAATCCAACCTGAGAGAATAACGAAGCAGTCACCCAGGTTCAGGTATCCGTTTGAAGCAGGTGAGGGTATGTATATGAAGGTAGCGGCACAGCACAAAGCCATAAAAAGTGCCGTGAAAACAGTTTTTGTAAGTTTCTTATTCATATTTTCAACTCCTGTGAGTAAATTTTACTACTTCGGCTCTTTTTTGTAAATATGAAAAATAACAAAAGTGGGGAAACAATATATTGAATTTTTTGTTTTACTGTGCTAAAATTTTTACAACCACAAATCAAGGAGGTTTTCTTAATGGAAAATGCATTTATGGAACTGAAAGATAAAATTGTATCTTTCTGTATGGAAAGCGGGTTGAAGCTTATTATTGCAATTATTGTTTTACTCATAGGCTTCAAGCTTGTTGATTTATTCGGCAAAAAATTTAAAGACACAAAATTCTACGACAAACTCGACCCTACTGCAAGAACATTTTTCAGAAGTTTTCTTGTGATTGCACTTAAAATAGCTCTTGTTATTGCTGCGGCAATTATTGTGGGTATCCCCATGGCTTCGTTGGTGGCTGTTATCGGTTCTGCAGGTCTTGCTATCGGTCTTGCTTTACAGGGAAGCCTCAGTAACATTGCAGGCGGATTCATTATCCTTGTGTTCAAGCCCTTCAAGGTAGGCGACTTTATCGAAACTGCAGATGCGGTAGGTACAGTTGAAGCAATCAACATTTTCTATACAAAGGTTCTTACACCCGACAATAAAGTGGTTCAGGTGCCTAACTCAGTTATTTCAAACCAGACACTGACAGATTATTCAACAAAAGATACAAGAAGAGTTGACCTGACTATCAGCGCATCATACGACAACGATGTTGAGCAGGTGAAAAGCATTCTTCTTGCTGTTGCTGAAAAAACAGACAAAGCAGTTCTCAATCCTGCACCTCAGGCAAGAGTAGTCGGACATGGTGCAAACTCAATAGATTTTGTTTACCGCGTATGGTGTAAAAATGAAGATTACTGGGATGTTTACTTCAATCTTCTTGAAGGTGTTAAGAAAGCGTTTGATGAAAACGGCATCCAGATTCCTTATCAGCAGATTGATGTTCACGTTGATAACAAATAATATTTTCCATCTATTGACAACAATGTGTTAATGTGTTACTATGGTAAAGTGGTAACACGATAAAACAAAAAGGAGTTTTTGAAATGAAAAAGATTTTAGCATTAGTAATGGCAGCTTTACTTATTTGTCTTACATTCGCAGGTTGCGGTGCAAGCAACAAAACAGACAAAGAATATGTTCTTGACAAAGGTGTTCTCGTTGTAGGTATCACAGACTTTGCACCTATGGATTACAAAGAAACAAAAGAATCAACAGAATGGATCGGCTTTGACGCTGATATGGCAAAGCTTTTCGCCGAAAAACTTGGCGTAGAAGTTGAATTCGTTGAAATCAACTGGGATAACAAAGCACTTGAGCTTGAAGGTAAGAGCATTGACTGCGTATGGAACGGTATGACACTTACTGATGAAGTTAAAGAAGCAATGGATTGCTCACAGCCTTACTGCAATAACGCTCAGGTAGTTATCGTTCCTGCAAAGGATGCTGACAAATATAAGACAGCAGCAGATTGCAAAGACCTTCAGTTTGCAGTAGAAGCAGGTTCAGCAGGTGAAGATATGGCTGAAGCAAACGGCTTTAAATTCACTCCCGTTGTTGACCAGGCTACAACACTTACAGAAGTTAAATCAGGTACTTGCGATGCTGCTATCATCGACTCACTTATGGCAGGCGCAATGGTAGGAGAGGGCACAGGTTATGCTGACCTTACATATACAGTTGGTCTTAACTCAGAAGAATACGGTGTAGGCTTCCGTAAAGGTTCAGACCTTGTAGCAGAACTCAATGCTTTCTTTGATGAATGCCTTGAAAACGGTAAGATGATGGAAGTTGCTGCTGAATACGGTGTTCAGGCTGCTATCATCACAAAATAAGACTACATATTAAATTGAATTCAGAAAACAGAGAGCATCGCAAGGTGCCCTCTGTTTTTGGCGTATTATAAAGATTAAAAAGGATGTAATTTTATGACCTTTACAGAACAGTTCCCCATAGTTTTTGAAGCTCTGAATGTAGGTTTTGTTCAGACTCTTAAGCTTTTTGCAGTGACCTTGCTTGGTGCATTGCCTCTGGGACTTGTAATTTCATTCGGCTCAATGTCACGCTTCAAGCCTTTGAGTGGTGCTGTTAAAACCTTTGTTTGGGTAATCAGAGGCACACCTCTTATGCTCCAGCTTCTTATTATATACTATCTTCCCGGTCTTGCTTTCGGTAATCCTATCTGGGGCAGCGGTGAAGGCGGAAGATTTGTGGCGTCGGCAGTAGCTTTCATTATCAACTATGCTTGTTATTTCTCTGAAATTTACCGTAGCGGTATTCAGGGTGTTCCTGTAGGACAGCAGGAGGCAGGACAGGTTCTCGGTATGTCCAAAAAACAGATTTTCTTCAAGGTTACTCTTTTGCAGATGGTGAAAAGAATCGTGCCTCCCATGGCTAACGAAATCATCACTCTTGTTAAGGATACATCACTTGCAAGAATCATTGCTTTGCAGGAAATCATCTGGGCAGGTCAGGCGTTCCTTAAAGGTTCTCAGGGCATTGCAGGTCAGTTGTGGCCCCTGTTCTTCACAGGTATTTACTACCTTGCTTTCAGCGGAATACTCACAGTTCTTTTCAATAAGGTTGAGAAGAAATTAAGTTACTTTAAGATTTGAGGTGACACATTATGTCTTTACTTGAAGTTAAAAATATCCGTAAGAATTTCGGTAAAACTGAAGTTCTCAAAGGTATAGATTTTTCTATGGAAAAAGGCGATGTTGTCGCCATTATCGGTTCATCAGGTTCGGGTAAAACAACACTTTTACGTTGCCTTAATTTCCTTGAAACACCTGATGTGGGTACAATTTCACTTGACGGAAAAACAATTTTTGATGCTGAGAGTCACAAGAAAACAAGTGACGAGGAAATCAGACAGAATCGACTTCACTTCGGTCTTGTGTTCCAGTCGTTCAACCTTTTCCCACAGTACAATGTAAAAAGAAACCTTACCCTTGCAGCAGAACTCCTTGAGGGTGAGAAAATCAAAAAAGGTACATCTCAGTATAAAAGTAAGAAAGAAGCAGCTGAGGCAATTTCAAAAAATGCTGATTTGCTTCTGTCAGAAGTAGGACTTTCTGAGAAAGCACTTTCATACCCCTGCGAACTTTCAGGCGGTCAGCAGCAGCGTGTGGCTATTGCAAGAGCACTGGCACTTGAACCCGATGTTCTCTGCTTTGACGAACCTACATCTGCACTTGACCCTGAACTTACAGGTGAAGTTCTCAAGGTAATCAGGGAGCTTAAAAATGCAGGTAAAACTATGGTTGTTGTTACCCACGAAATGGAATTTGCAAAGAATGTTTCTGATACTATTATATATATGGCAGACGGAATCATTGAGGAAGCAGGTTCACCCAAGGATTTGTTTGAAAATCCCAAGTCTGAAAAACTCAAAGCGTTCCTTAAATCTTCTTTCGAAAAAATATAAAAGGAGAGTATTATGCAGTTTATAAGTTCTTTAATGTCTGTAATAATTATGGCAATAAGCCTTTTACTTCCGATTAAAGCGAACACACAAATGAGTTCTTCTGAAAAGGCTCAGGCAGTTGGTGATGCTGTGTCTCAGATGTTTAACGGCACAACTATGCTTTTTGAAGAAGAAACAAATGCCATAATGGAGGCTGTTGTTAAAAATATCCTTATAGAAGCGTTCACGAACGAAAGTGAAAGTGAGGATTTGTATGCAATCATCGAAAAAATTCCTGTATTTGAAAACGGTGAAAGAGACGGGAAATGTCAGGATGTTACAACAGGTCCGTTCAGAGGAGTTTTCGAAAAATTAAAATCCGAATCGATTAACAATGAGTTTGCTTCAGGTGCAAAAGAAAACATATTTACTATGATATCTGAAGGCGTATATGAACTTTATGTTTATTTTGTTCCTGCCGAAGAAGAAGGTCTGTATGCTTTTTGCTATGATTATGTAGACAGTAAAGGCGATGTTCATACCAAGAAAACTAACACCCGCTACAATAAGAACACAGGCGAATTTTACAGCATTAACGAGAAAGGTATGTTAGGCTTCGGCTTTGATTTTGATGTGGACAATTACCTTGTGACAACACCTGTTTATTCATGGCAGAGAACTTTCGGATACACCATTCTGTTCGATTACTTCGGAGAAATGGGATTTATGAAAACGGACACAGCAAGAATCAAGTTTGAACACGGCGGTAAGCATTGGATGTTCCAGCTTTGGAAAGGTAACTATAGTTTCGGTCTTATCAACGGTGCTGAAATAGGTATCTATAATAAGAAAAGTCCTCTTTCTCTGAGATATGACTGTGCAAGTGATGAAGAAATGCTTGATATGTCAATGGAGGTTTTCTATAATGATGAACTTTTGATTGAAAGGGATGAAACGAGACACTGGTGGTTGTGCGGATTGCGTTTCGGTGTTCCCGTTCCTCCGGAAGACCTTGTTTTCAAAGGAACAATTGAATTTGAAGATGAAGAAATGATGAA